>JAPPAB010000146.1 GCA_026705765.1 Gemmatimonadota bacterium | reverse complement strand
CTCGACCAAATCAAGGAAGTCCTCCGCTTCGCCCTGGCGTGGCGCTCCTGGTTGTGGAGCAGCGAGACCAGATCAAGCCCGGCCCCCTGAGCCATTGTCAGGGCTTTGCTCGTTTCTACAATACCCACTTGAGCACCTGATTCACCGATTAAACGAACCTGTGGAATGCGAATCTGCCGATTCACGCGCGGCCCGATTTCTCGTCTGGTATCTCGACTTCTTGAACCTCTATTGATTGCGATCACCTCCAGATTAGATATTATGATAATTGTTTGGATTCGACCTCTTGCCGAATACGCGCGATTAAATTTTCCAGGCTCAGCGCACCCAAATCCCCCTGTCCATGACGGCGAACGGACACTGTGCCATTCTCAACTTCCCGCGCACCAACGATAAGCATATAGGGCACTTTTTGAACTTCTGCCTCTCGAATTTTGTAGCCCAGTTTGGCATCCTGATCATCCACTTCAACGCGCACCTGAGCATCTCGAAGCAGTTTGGCAACATGCTGTGCATAGTCGGTAAAACGGTCCGATACAGGTAGTATAACAGCCTGCACAGGCGCCAACCACACGGGGAAATTGCCGGCATAATGCTCAATGAGTGTGCCAAAGAATCGCTCCATTGACCCCAAAAGCGCGCGATGTACCATATAGGGACGGTGCATCTTGCCATCTTGACCGGCAAAAGTCAGATCGAATCGCTCGGGCAGGTTGAAGTCAAACTGAATTGTCGAACATTGCCATTCACGCCCCAGTGCATCTTTAATTTGCACGTCAATTTTGGGTCCGTAAAATGCACCGCCGCCTTCGTCAATGCCATATTTTAAGCCCTGTGCATCTATCGCGGCTTTTAAGGCATTTGTTGCCATATCCCAGTCGCGAGGGTCACCTACGGCTTTTTCGGGTCGTGTGGAAATATCGATCTTAAAATCTTCGAGACCAAATGACCGCAGAATAAACAGCGTAAAATCTATGGTCTGTTTAATTTCACTTTCGACCTGGTCTGGACGGCAGAAGATATGCGCGTCATCCTGTGTAAATCCGCGCACCCGCAAAAGCCCGTGCAGTACTCCCGCCGGTTCATACCGGTAAACCGTTCCCATTTCTGCCCAGCGAAGAGGCAACTCGCGATAACTTCGACGACGGCTTTTGTAAATCATGCTGTGAAATGGACAATTCATGGGTTTTGCGAAATATTCCTGTCCATCGACATCCATTGACGAGTACATATTTTCGCGAAAAAAATCCAGATGGCCACTCGTGTTCCACAGGCTGGATCGCCCAATATGAGGGGAGCCGACCAGTTCATATCCACCGTCGAAATGAGCGCTGTGCCAGAATGATTCAATTTCGTGCCGAATTCGCATTCCCTTAGGGTGCCAGAGTACCAGGCCTGGCCCCACATTGTCATTTATCGAATACAGGTCTAATTGTACGCCCAAAGTGCGGTGATCTCGACGTTTTGCCTCTTCGATTTTGTCGAGATATGCCTGCAATTCTTTTTTGCCGGGAAACGAGATGCCGTAGATGCGTTGCAGCATTTTGTTGTTTTCATCGCCCCGCCAATAAGCCCCGGATGCGTTTAACAACTTGATGGCTTTAATACGTCCTGTTGATGGCAGGTGTGGCCCCCGGCACAGATCAAACCATCTGGTATTTTTGTAGATGCTCACTGTCTCATCGGACGCAATGGCGTCCAAAAGCTCGAGTTTGTAGGACTCACCCAAATCACGAAAGCGCGCAGAAGCCTCATCGCGCGAGATTTCCTCGCGAGAAAAGGGCTGGTCTTCTCTGGCAATTTCCAGCATTCGCGCTTCAATTTTTTTTAGTTCATCGGGTGTAAAGGGCCGATCGACATCAAAATCGTAATAGAATCCGTTTTCAATGGGCGGACCGATGGTTACTTTGGCAGTGGGGAACAAATCCTGTACAGCTTGTGCCATCACATGCGCTGTGCTATGCCAGTAAACCTCCTTGCCTCCGTCATCTGAAAAAGTTAAGATCTCAACCGCAGCATCTGAAGCAACCGGGTAACTCAAATCTACAGCCCGACCATCAACCCGCCCGGCCAGAGCTGCGCGGGCAAGGCCTGAGCCAATGGATTCGGCTACTTGTAGCACGGTTGTACCGCGCTCAATTTCTCTGGTCGAACCGTCGGGAAGCGTAATGGTTATGGAGTGGTTTTCTGCCATAAAAAAAATCGCGCTCGGAAATCGCCAGCGCGCGAAATGTGAAATCGTGGAACTATTCGGTGAGCAGTTTCGCCCGCAAACATCCCTCAGCAATGAGATTAAAAGATAGAAACCTACCAAAGTCTGATAAATCTATAATAAGAGTATCGGAGTGTCAAGCGGAAATTCCCCAATTACAGAGATAGAATCACAACCTCAATTCATTGAATTTTCGCAACTTATTAGGCTTCATCCAAACCCAATCCCGTCAAATCTGCAATATTTCCTGCTTGCTCGGCTTCATATAGTCGCCAGATTACGCGCAATCCCTGCAAGCTGCTTTTGCCATCTGTCAGCGGTGTTTGCCCGGTTTCGATGCAGTCGAGGAAATGGGCCATCTCGTTTTCCGTGTGTTTGCCCGGCTCTGCTTCGAACAAATTTTTTTCTTGACCGCGTATGATGTGCACGAGTTTGCCACCTGAGAGATTGGCATCGAGCAAACCTTCTGTGCAATGCGCGTGGATTGAGTACCGCAACCGGGTGCCTCGCGCTCCCCAGGTCCCAAAGTGATATCCCAGTCGGCCACCTTCAAATTCCATCGTCACATTGCTCGTGCCTTCTCGCTCCATCCACGGCGTGCCAAAATTTGTGCCCATGTGCATGCCCTGCACGGGTCGCCCCAAAAACCAGAGTAGCAAATCGATATAATGACAGCCGTGACTAAACAGTTGCCCCCCGCCTAATCGCTCTTTGCTCGAGGCCCAGTGATCGGGGGGATAACGCGTGAGTTGCTCAGTCCAGATCGACACTTGAAATACATCGCCGTACGCGCCTTCATCCAGCAGTGCTTTCAAACGCTGTACAATTGGATGAAAGCGCATGCAATACGCAATCATCAGCACTTTGCCCGAGGTTTCAGATGCCTCAATCAGTTCTTTGCAGGCAACTTCGTAATTGGCCATGGGTTTTTCGAGCAAGACGTGAACGCCAGCATTGAGGCACGCCTGTCCTACGGAAAAGTGCAAATGGTGGGGTAGGGCGAGCAGTACGGCATCTACTGAATCTAAAATCTCGCGATAATCTGTCGCCACACAGGCTCCCGGAAATTGCTGTGCGACTGCTTCTGCACGTTCTGGCACAACATCGACAGCAGCGGCAAGTGTGACTCGATCGCTCAGTGTGTGAAACCGCCGCATGTGGGCACCCCCCATGCCGCCGCATCCAATCATACCCAGTTTAATCATGTACCTGCCTCCCTAAGGTAATTGCAACATTTTGTGAATGCGACACGACAAGCGCCAGTTGGGGTGTCGCGACAAAATTTCCAATGCCTTGTGAATGTATTGGGGTTTGCTCGATTCGGGCTGTAAATAAATATATTTTGCGCGATTTTCATCGACGATATTTTCGCAAAATGCTTTGCCCACCACGTATTTGAGTTCGGTGATACGCGTCAGACCATCGGCAATTTTTTGCCGTTTGGGCGATACGGTCCAGTGCTCAATTAGATCGCACAAAACTGGATCTGGACCAATCGTTCCATTTGTCTCGATGTGCAACCGAAAACCCGCGCTGACGAGTTCTCGACACAGTGGCGTGATATTTTGCCCCAGCGGTTCGCCTCCGGTCAAACACACCCACTTTGCCGGATGGCGTCTGACCTCATGGACAATTTGAGGAATGGTCATTTCCTCAAAAGAATCAAATTCTGTATCGCAAAAAAAGCAGCGCAAATTACACCGAGCAAGCCTGACAAATGTTGTGGGCTGCCCCACGCGCAGGCCTTCGCCTTCTATGGAATAGAAAATTTCATTGACCTGCAAAATTGCGCCATCGCCGCGCCAAACGGGCATTTGATCTTTGGATGCCGGGGGGTTCACATTCAAACCTTTATGAGGTGCTCCGTGTGTTTTTGTGTGCTCTTAAAGAAATATATCTCACACGCGTCGTATTTGCAAGCATTGCACCAAATAAAAGAAAATACTTGACATATCATTTCAGAACGCCTAATTTCTCAGCAACTTAACTGAATTCAATTAAGTTTTCTTCCCCATCGTTCCCCCAATCCCCACAAATAGAATTTCAACCGAATTTTAAGGGACGATGAAGATGCCTGAACAAACCCCCCCTTTCGTATTTGAGACGCCTACGGGTATTTTGAGTGGGCGCGACCGCGGTGAAGTCCTGCTCAATCAGCTTATGGCATTTATGCAAACAGCCGATGACGATGCAGTTACGCCTCTCGACTTTGCCAATGTTTCGTTTATCGATATATCTTGTGCAGACGAGTTGCTCTGCAAACTTCTCATGCGTATTGGTAGCGGGGAGCTTGGCAATCGCTTTACCTTTATCCAAAATGCCAATGATTCCGTGCGCGAGACCTTCGAGGCCGTGCTCAAATTGCGCGATCTGGCCGCGCTTTTCAAAGGCGACGAAGGCGATATTCACGTGCTCGGTGTGCTCAAAACGCCCATCCGAGAAGCCCTTGACGTTGTTCTGTCTCAAAAAAAAGGTACGTCTTCCGAGTTTGCCCATGCGTTGAGAAAAAATATCAATATCGCCTGCAATCGACTCAATGCCCTTCAAAAAATGGGTCTCGTGTGCCGCGTGCGCGATGGCAGTGTGCCCGGCGGCGGTCGGCAATTCTTTTATGAATCAATCGTGTAATTCGCTCCCTGGAGCCTCTTATGCTCGATTACGGTTTGCTCAAACGCCAGATTGACCAGATGGCGGTTGATACCAGTAGTCTGCAAGACGACTTTTTTGCCCGTATTGATCTGGCGTGTTCCGAAATGGATCGCTGGGAAGATGCCTGGGAAACCCTGGGTATTAAAATTGCGCGCAGCCGCACTTCCTGGCTGGTTGCCCAACTCGGCGGGCCGATTGCCGAGGCGTGTCCAAGACCCGATCGCCCAAAAGAACTCACCGTTATTGCCGCCGATGGGTCTCAGATATTTCCCGATCGGCACGAAGTAGCCAATTGTTTTCTGATTAATATTGGCTATGTCGTCATTCATTACGGCACGGGAGAACGCCCGGTGTTAAACAGCGAACCAACGCTTTTTTACGATGAAGACGACCTCTATCAAGAATGGGCAGGCAAGCGCAGTCCAATCACCCGCGAAGTCGTTGGCGTGCGGCGCAATGCGATGGAACTCGAAAAGGTCGTCGCGCTTTCTGCCCAGGCGCACGCAGAAGATCGAATCTGTGTTGGGCTGACCGATGGAACGCTGATTTTGTGGATGCTGGAAGGCAAACCCTACGATTTCCGCCGCGAAACGCTTCAGACCACGCTCGCCGGTTTGGAGCGTCTGCGCGAACTCCGCGTTCCCATTGCTGGGTATATTTCAGATCCCGGCAGTGCCGATGTGCTCAATGCCCTGCGCGTGGGTCTCTGTCCCGAACAGCCTCCCAACTGCGACAAGTGTCCGTGGAAAGCAGCCGAGGCGCAGTATCTTATCGATCTTGATGGGGATTCCGAACCGCCTGCACCTATTCCCTGTGAACCCATTGCCGGCGTTACCGACGATATGCTGTATGCCCGCAGACTCAAACGCGGCGAGCGCAGTGGCGTTTATCGCAGCGCGTCTAAAATTCTCGAGGACTACGGTCCCCACCGCATCTGCTTTTTTTACGTACATACGGGCTGGGAAATTGGGCGCGTCGAAATTCCCGAATGGGTTGCCAAAGACCGCGAGTTGCTCGATCTCGTACACGCCACGGTTGTCGATCAGATCGATAAGGGGCGCGGGTACCCAGTCGTCTTATCCGAATCCCACGAACGCGCTATTGTGCGCGGGGCTGACCGCGATATATTTTTTAAGTTCTTGAAAGATGCTTTTGTGAAAAATAACATCAAAACCGAACAGTCGCTCAAACAACTCAAAAAAATGGCTGCAGCTGTGTAGAGAGGTTTTTTATGGCTCTTTCTTCTATCGCTATCAGCACTGAATATATTGGTGAAATTGTAGAAAGCTCTACTTCGCAATTTACTTCTGAAAGTCGAGAACTCAATGGCGCACCGCCATTTGGGTCCTTTGTCAAGACGCTTGGTGCATTGCCTGTATATGGCCTGGTTTTCAATGTGTGTACGCACTCTATTGAACCCAACCGACGCGCCACAGCTTATGGGCTTACGGAACAAGAATTGCGCGAAGAGCAACCGCAAATTTTTGAACTTCTCAAGACTGAATTTGAAGCCGTTATTATTGGCTATGGTGACGATCGCGGTCCGCAACAGGTCTTGCCTCCGCAACCGCCCGGGATTCACAGCTTTGTTTTTCCCTGTACGGAATCCGAAATTAAAGCTCTGACCAATAGTGGGGATTTTCTCCGCAGCATTTTATGTGGCAACCGCCTGCCCGCCGATGATCTCATCATCGCCTCGGTGCGAAATGCGTGGGCAGCTCGTGCTTTAGATATGCCCTATTTGGTGGGCATTGGCAAAGACCTGTGTCGCCTGATCCGCGACGACTACGACCGCCTGAGTTCTATTATGCGGCGGATTTCGCAATAAGTTTGAAGGGTGCAAGAACGGATGAAAGCTGTCTTTTATGAACGATCTCTGGAATAATCTAAACGGTTCGCCCAATATTCAGGATGGCGGCGAAATCGGCGTTGTCACGCAAGGGTCTTTGACCGAGGGCGTTGAGATGAAGCTCAACCCCGATCGCAGCGTAGAAGACGTCAAGGCTGGCAAATTTGTGGTTATTGAGGGCTATAAAAATCAGTTTTTCTCCATGATCACCGACCTGAGTCTGGATGCGACCAATCCCGAAATTTTGCTTTATCCACCGCGCGAGGGCGATCAATTGTTGCACAGCGTTCTCAATGGCTCCAGCACCTACGTCACTGTTGCACTGCGCCCCATGCTTATGCTGGAGCAGGGCGAAGAAATAGTCGATGAACCGCGTCCGGTAAAAACAATTCCCAGTCATTTTTCCAAAGTTGTTGAAGCCGAAGAAGAGGATGTATCGCGCGTTTTTGGCAGCGAGGAAAAAGACGACCGGTTTTTCAACATGGGTACGCCATTGGATATGGATACGCCGGTGTGCATCAATCTCAATCGCTTTGTCGAACGCAGCAATGGCATTTTTGGCAAAACGGGCACGGGTAAGTCCTTTCTCACGCGTCTGGTATTGTGCGGTCTGATCAAAAACAAGAAAGCCGTCAATCTCATTTTTGATATGCACAACGAATACGGTTTTCGCGCTATGAAAGAGGGCGGGCAGGGAAATAGCTTTGTCAAGGGTCTCAAGCAGCTTTTTGGGAATCAGGTCGCCCTTTTTTCCCTCGATCCCGAATCGTCTCGGCAACGCGGTATTCAACCCGATCACGAAGTGTATATTACTTACGATCAAGTTGCGGTTGAAGATGTTATCGCGTTGCAAGACGAACTGCAACTCAATCCCACAGCTTCTGAATCTGCCTATCTCGTTTACGCGATGTACAAAGACCGCTGGCTGCGCCAATTGCTTTCTATTGATGGCCCCGATGTCGAGCAATTTGCCGAGGATATTGGCGCGAATAAAAGCTCGCTTTCCGCGCTGCATCGCAAACTCAAACGCCTTGAAAATTTTCCCTTTATGGTCAATAGCCTCAACGGTGCCGATGCCGTCGATACGATGATGGATTATATTGATCGCGGTATTCACATTGTGCTCGAGTTTGGTCGGCAGACCGGCATGCTCGCGTATTTGCTCGTGGCGAATATTCTCTCTCGCCGCATTCACGAACAATACGTCACAAAAAGCGAAAAATTTTACGCCTCGCAAAATCCCGAAGATCAGCCGCGGCACCTGGTTATCACCATTGAAGAGGCCCACAAGTTTCTCAATCCCGCGACCGCAAGACAAACCATTTTTGGTACGATTGCCAGAGAAATGCGTAAATATTACGTTTCGCTCCTCGTGGTTGATCAGCGGCCCTCGGGTATTGACGAAGAAGTGCTTTCACAACTCGGCACGAAAATCACGGCTTTGCTCAATGACGAAAAAGACATCCAGGGGGTGCTCACAGGGGTATCTAATGCCAGTGGTTTGCGAAGTGTTCTGGCCAGTCTCGATTCCAAACAGCAAGCTCTTGTTTTTGGTCATGCGGTCCCTATGCCCGTGGTTATTAAAACGCGCGATTACGATGAAATTTTTTATAAAGCGATGGGCGATTTATCCGATAGAGAAAAAATGGAAAAGGCCGAAGCTGCATCGGCTGCTATTTTTGGCGATTAAAAATGAAACTGATTGTCCAGATCCCCTGCCTCAACGAAGAAGAAACCCTGCCCGCTACGGTTAACGATATTCCGCGCGAAGTTCCCGGTATTGATAAAGTCGAGATTCTGGTCATTGACGATGGTTCTACGGATCGCACGTCTGAGGTCGCGCGCAACCTCGGTGTGGATCATATTGTCAGATTTCCCAAAAATCGCGGTTTGGGTCACGCGTTCAAAGCGGGTTTTGACACTTGCCTCAAGCTCGGTGCCGATATTATTGTCAATACCGATGGCGATAATCAGTACTACGGTCCCGATATTGTCGCGCTCGTTCAGCCCATTCTCGAAAAGCGCGCCCATATTGTGATTGGAGACCGGCAGACAGGTGGTATCGGCTACTTTTCTTTTTTTAAGCGATGGTTACAGGGTTTGGGTAGTCGCATCATCAGTCGCCTCGCCCATATTGAGGTGCCCGATGTCGCCAGTGGTTTTCGCGCCTTTTCACGAGACGCGGTCCTGCATCTGTCGATGTTCACGGATTTTGATCACACCGCCGAGCATGTTGTGCAAGCGGGTCAGGACCGTCTCGCTGTTGAAACTGTGCCCATTCGCACGAATCCCAAAACGCGCGAATCGCGCCTTTTCAAAAATCCGGGTGTATTTGTTTTTAAGTCGGGCATGATCAGTCTAAGGACTTACGCGCGCTACAAAGCACTTCGCATATTTTCTATTTTTGGTGCTGTTGTTTTCGCTTTTGGCACGTTAATTGGTCTCCGATTTCTCTATTTTTTCTTTTTTACCGACGAAGGCGAACTCCACATTCAATCGCTTATCCTCGCCGCTATTCTTCTGCTCGCTGGATTTCAGATGTTTCTCACCGGTATTGTCGCCGATCTCATCGCCACCAACCGCGCCCTTCTCGAAGATGTTTCCTCGCGTGTGCGATTTATGGAACTCGGATCGGGATTTAAAGGATTGAAGGATGAACAGAATAAAAGCGGATCGCTATAAAGATTCGGGGATTACATGAAATCTTTTGAAAAATCCAGGCGTTTGATCGACGAAGCCGCGCGCTATTTGCCGGGTGGTGTGAATAGCAATTTTCGACTGGGGATGGTTCCCACACCTCTGGTTTTTGAACGGGGCGAAGGCCCGTATCTCTACGATGTGGATGGCAATTGTTTGATCGATTATTATCTGGGTATGGGACCGATGATTTTGGGGCACAATCCAGAACCCGTGCTGTCTGCTGTTCGGGAACAGCTCGAGTCGGGCATTCTTTTTGCCGGACAAACAGCAGTAGAGCAAGAGGCAGCCAGGATGGTTTGCGATATGGTGCCATGTGCGGATCGGGTGCGCTTTAACTGCACGGGTAGCGAAGTGGTGCAGGCGGCTTTGCGCCTGGCACGCGCGGCTACAGGACGATTTTGTGTGATCAAATTTGAAGGGCATTATCACGGCTGGTTTGACAGTGTTCTGTGGTCTGTCGCGCCCTCGCCCGATCAGTATGGTCCGGTTGATGTGCCCATCCCTATTCCCGCCAGTGCAGGACAAGACCTGTTGGTAGGCCAGCACACTGAGGTGCTTCCCTGGAATAATCTGGAGCTTGTGCGTGCGCGTTTAAAACGCGGGGATGTCGCGGCTGTTATTATGGAGCCTGCGATGTGCAATACCAGCGCGATCTTTCCCACTGAAGGCTATTTGGAGGGGGTCCGAGAGGTGTGTACCGAGACGGGAACGGTGCTCATTTTTGACGAGGTAATCACGGGTTTTCGCGTGGCGCCTGGCGGCGCGCAGCAATACTTTGGAGTGACGCCCGATCTGGCGACGTTTGGCAAGGCGATAGCCAATGGATTTCCGGTTTCGTGTTTGGCAGGGCGAGGCGATTTGATGGATATGCTCGTCGCGGGTGTGATGCACGGCGGCACTTATAATGCGCAACCCGCTTCTATGGCCGCGGTGATCGCTACGCTGACCGAGTTGGGCAAAGAAGAGACGTTTGACGCGCTCAATGCGCGGGGCAATCGGCTTATGGAAGGTATTGCGCGCGCGCTAAAAGAGGCCGATATTCAAGCGCGGATTGCGGGTTTCCCACAGATTTTTCACGTGGGTTTTGGCGTTGATGCCCCGGTTGTCGATTATCGGAGTTCGCTTCAGGGGGATCGCGAGCAGTACATCAAATTTACAGAAGCACTCCACTACAAAGGCGTGCGCGCACTGGAGCGGGGCGCGTGGTTTTTATCGACAGCGCATACAGATGATGTGATTGATGCGACGATTGAGGCAGTTGGCCGCGTGGCAAAGGAGATATGACGATGGATATAAAACAGAGTTGGATTTTTCCGGTTTTCTTCTCCCTATATTACAAGGTCTATTTTTTATGATTAATTCACTCGACCGCACGGGTACCTGGCAAACTTATTCTATGGCAAATGGCCTGGCCGGGATGCGCATTGAACACATTGCCGAGGATAGCAAAGGCAATCTCTGGTTCGCCACCTGGGACAACGGTGTTAGTCGCTTCGACGGGGACGAATTTCAGAATTTTACGCGACAGGATGGTCTGATTAGCGACCGCGTTTATTTTGTTTTTGAGGACAGTCAGAAGCGATTGTGGTTTGGTACTCTAAATGGGGTCTGCTGGTATGACGGAGCAGATTTCCACCATTTGGAGGACGAGGGGATTGCTGGTCGTGCTGTGCAGTTCATCTACGAAGACCGTGAAGGGCGTATATGGTGTGGCGGTCACAGGACTCTGGGGTATTACGACGGCACTGTGTTTCACGACCTGATTCCGCTCTACCTTCAGCATTATCAGGAGCCGCCTTCTCCTCTCTGGCCCAGTCAGTGTCGGGGTATTGCTCAGGATCCACAAGGTCAGATGTGGTTTGGATTTAACTATCTCATCCGTTTCGACGGCACATCCTTTCATCGCTATGAGAAGAAAGATGGTTTTCCAAAAGGCAACACGGCCTATGCTGTGGCGCAGGACTCTACCGGCCATGTTTGGATCGGTCATCGCAGATACCAGGATAAACTCTGTTACTATGCCGATGGCACCTTCCAATCTGTTGAGGTAGATTTGGGTGACAGCCTGCGCAAAATTCAGTGCGATCGGGAAGGGCGGATGTGGTTTTGCACCTCAGATGGGGTGTTCTATCAGGATGGAGATGGGTTTAGCAGGTTTACCGTTGCCGATGGCTTGCCCCATCCCGCGGTCAAAGCTGTGTTTCAGGACCGCGAGCATCGGTTCTGGTTTGCTACCTGGGGGGGCGTCGGGCTTTACGATGCACATAGTATCAGTGTTTTTGATCACAATGCGGCAGTTTTAGAAAACAACAATATGGTTGAGATCTCACAGATCGTGCAAGACAGGCGAGGAGATATATGGGTCGGGTATATAGCTCCCTTTCTCAACCGTGTGGAGAAAAGCGTTTTTCGCTTTGATGGCGAGCACTTTGAATTCGTAGGTACTGAGGATGGTTTGGATATCAACAACTGTTTCGCCATCTACGCGGACTCCGCCGGAGACCTGTGGTTTGGAGGTGGCAATGGCTTGTTCCGCTATGATGGAGATAAGCTCAAAAAAATGCAAACAACTGCAGGTTTAGGCGAAAGAGGTATCAGTGCAATTGCCCAGGATTCGCAAGGGAGATTTCTTTTTGGCGATTGGGGAAAAGAAAAAATAACAAGAAAAAGAGACTTTTGGGGTAGCCCATTAAGACTCTTTTACCAGCGAGACGATCAGCTACAAACTATTCTTGAGGTTAATGTACAGAGAGATCCTTTCGGCCGCATCGGCACGGTGATTGCCGGGCGTAATGGCGAGTTTTATTTTTTTATTGATTACCCAAATTTTTTCGACAAAGATAAGGGTTTTGCACGCTGGCATTCCGAAGATGGGCTCAAATTTTATGGGATTGAAGATGGGTTGATAGGTGACAAAGTCGAGGACCTGCTGGAAGACCTGCATGGGAACGTATGGATTGCTACCCAAAGCGGTCTCAGTCGCTTTGATGGTAGCACCTTCCACACCTTCACCACTGAAGACGGTTTGCCGAGCAACCGCATCCGCTGCTTGTTAGAAGATCAGCGAGGCCACATCTGGATTGGCACAGACGGGGGTGTGGCTCACTACGATGGTCAACTTTTCCAGACCATCAATTCACCGCATATAGGACCTGTTCTTCGAATACTCGAAGATCGTGATGGCGCCTTTTGGTTCGGTACAGTCCAAAATTCTCTGGTGCGCTATAGGCAACAAAAAACTCCGCCCCGGATTTGCCTGCTTCAGGTGATTGCCGATAAGGCCCAGGAGAATATAGAAGAAGGCATCGTATCTACGACAGACCAGCAGGTGATTTTTGAGTACAAGGGGCTGAGTTTTTTTACCCGTTCCATCGATATGCTGTATGTTTACCGTTTAAAGGGACACGACCCCGACTGGCAGCCAGCGACCCGAGAAATGAGGGCGCATTACCGGGATTTGCCACCGGGTGATTACACCTTTCAGGTCAGGGCTGTAGATCGCGATCTCAATTACTCAGAGATAGCACAGGTGCAAATCTCAATAGAACCAGACTTGCGTATTGAAGCTCTGACAGCGGCACTCAACAGCCAGGGGAGCAACGAGTTTATCGGTCAGAGCGAGGCATTGCAACAGTTTCAGACCAAACTCATGGAGGTGGCATCCACTGATCTGACTGTGCTGATTCTGGGCGAGACGGGTGTGGGCAAGGGGTTGGCTGCACGGGTATTACACGGACAAAGTGCCCATAGCGAAGGTCCTTTCATACAGGTCAACTGCGGTGCACTGCCTGAAACGCTGATCGATAGTGAACTTTTTGGTCATGAGAAAGGGGCTTTTGCCAGCGCAGTTTCTCGCAAGCTGGGCAAAGTGGAACTGGCCAGGGGCGGTACGCTCTTTTTAGATGAGATCGGCGATATGAGTCTGGAAACACAGGCCAGGCTATTGCGCTTGCTGGAAGAGGGCACGTTTGAACGCGTTGGAGGCAGTGAGATACTGAAGGCGCAGACGCGCATTGTAGCATCAACCAATCGCAATCTTGAGGAGATGGTTAGCGCAGGTGCTTTTCGCGAGGACCTGTATTATCGCATCTATGTTTTTCCGCTCTATTTGCCACCTCTGCGCGAGCGCAAGGAGGATATACCAGAGTTAGCCGAGTTTTTCAAGGATCGGATGGCTGCGCATATAGGCAAGCAAATAGCTCCTTTGGCGTCAGAGGTTATAGGGGAGTTGCAATCCTACGATTGGCCAGGGAATGTGCGGGAATTGGAGCATACAATACAGCGAGCTGTAACCGTGTGCCAGGATTCTCGAATTGCATTGGAAGATCTCGGGGCGTATCGTTCGCGAATTAAAAGCACGGCTCTCGATCTGGTTTGGACTCCCTTATCAAATCCTCAAGACCGCGAAATTGTACCTTTGGAGGAATTTGAACGTCTCTATCTCCTCGAAGTGCTCCAGACTACCAACTGGAAGGTGAAAGGAACGGAAGGCGCAGCGGCGCGGCTGGAATTGCCGCCTTCTACCCTGTACAGCCGAATGAAAAAATTGGGTATTAGACGTTCTTAATGAATGCGATATAGAGACCTTTATTGTAAAACTCTACATATAACAGAATCAAAGAAGCCAGATTGACTAATAATGGACGGTCTATTGTCCATTATTAGATGGAGTACAGTCTGGTTTTTTATTTTAAAAAAAATCATATCTTGAGTAAAAATAATCTTTTATGATTACAATTGCCTCGAGATATTCACGTTGATACGCATATTGCACCTTTCAAACAGAACTGATATTGTCTTTAGGAATCCGAACCATTGGAGAGGTAAAGCGTCAAAAGTAATAGGGTTAATGATTCACTGGCCTGGATAAATATTTTGGTTGGGATGTTGCATGATATTTTGGGGAGGGGTAGAGTTTTCTTTCACCTGTATCATGAGGTTTCTTAGGCATGATTGAGTCACTCGACAGAAAGGGCACCTGGCGGACTTATTCCCTTGCCAATGGTCTGGCTGGGGTGCGCACCGAACATATCGCAGAAGACAGCGAGGGTTGCCTCTGGATTGCTACCTGGGATAGTGGTGTTAGCCGCTTTGATGGGGACAAGTTCGAGACGTTTACCGAGCAGGAAGGTTTGTGTAGCGATCGAGTTTTTGCCATCCATTTGGATAGTCAGAAGCGGCTATGGTTCGGTACAATGAATGGGGTCTGCTGGTACGATGGGATAAATTTCCATCATTTGGAGGACGATGGGATCGCAGACCGATCCGTGTTATTCATCTACGAAGATAATAAGGGCCGTATATGGTTTGGTGGTATCAGTACTCTGGGGTATTACGAGGGCACAGCTTTCCACGACCTGATTCCGCTCTATCTACAGCACTATGAGCAGCCGCCTTCTCCTGAGTGGACCAATCAGTGTTGGGGCATCACCCAGGATATGGAAGGCCACCTGTGGTTTGGTTTTGACTACCTCATCCGCTTCGATGGAGAATCCTTTTATCGATACGACGAGAAAGAGGGTTTTCCACCAGACCAGAGTAGCTATACTGTGGGCAAGGATCATACTGGCAAGGTGTGGATTGGTCGATCGCAGCGCAGAGATGGACTGTGGTGCTATGCCGATGGCACCTTTCAGTCTGTTGAGGTGAATTTGGGTGGTGAGTTACGCAAAATTCAGTGTGACCGCGAAGGTCGGATGTGGTTCTGTACCTCGACAGGGGTCCTCTACTGGAATGGTGATGGATTCGGCAGGTTTACCCTTGTCGATGGCCTGCCCCATCCCGTTGTCAACGCCGTATTTCAGGATCGCGAGTATCAGTTCTGGTTCGCCACATGGGGCGGCGGTTTAGGACTATACGATGCGTATAGTATCAGTATTTTCGATTTTGGTACGAATTTTCCCAAAGATGATAGTAGAATATCACGGATGTTGCAGGATCGACAGGGAGATATATGGATCGGATTTTCCGAGCCTTTTCTGGGCCCCGCAACCAAAAGCCTGGCGCGCTTCGATGGCGAGCACTTTGAATTTATTGGAGCAGAACAAGGTCTTGATCTCAATAGTTGTTCCGCCATCTACGAGGACCTCGATGGACACCTGTGGTTTGGAGGGGATAACGGTCTGTTCCGCTACGATGGGCAGGCCTTTCAAAAAATGGACATTGCCGTAGGTACTGGTGAAGTGGGTGTCAGCGCAATCGCCGAGGGCCGGGATGGACAACTTATTTTTGGACAGTGGGAAAATGGTCTTAGAAAAAAAACAGAAGAGATGTTTGCCAGACCACTGCAGATCGTTTACTACCGGGATGGGCAGTGCCAAACCGTTTTTGAGAAGAAAGAAGAGCAATTCAACTACATTAGTGCTCTGGTCGCCAGGCGCGACCGTGAATTCTGGTTTAGTGTGAGCACCTACAATCCCTTCGGCAGTGGCAAGGGTATCGGGCGGTGGCACATAGAAGACGGTATTTCTTTTTATACTGTTGCAGATGGGTTGTTAGATAACCAGATTACCGACTTATTAGAAGACCGACACGGCAATTTGTGGATTGCCACTCAAAGAGGTCTCAGTTGCTTTGATGGTGTTGTTTTTCGCAACTTTACCACCGAAGATGGCTTGCCGTGCAACCGCATCCATTGCTTATTTGAGGATTCGCGAGGACATCTCTGGCTCAGCATGGACGGGGGTGTAGCTCACTACGATGGTCAGCTTTTTCAGACCATCAAGTCACCGCATATAGGATCGGTTCTTCAAATACTTGAAGATCACGACGGGAATTTCTGGTTCGGCACTGCCGGGGAGGCCATAATACGCTACCGCCCACGACAGACGCCCCCCACGGTTCGCCTGCTCCAGGTCGTCGCGGATAAGGTCTATGAGAACTTAGAGGAAAGAGTCCTATCTACGACAGAGCAGAGTGTGATTTTCGAGTATAAAGGCCTGAGTTTTTCCACTCATCCCCGCGACTTGCTCTATGTCTATCGTTTGAAGGGCTATGACCACGACTGGCAGCCAGCGATCCGAGAGATGCGGGTCTATTACCGGGACCTGCCACCGGGAGACTACACCTTTCAGGTCAGGGCTGTAGATCGCGACCTCAATTACTCAGAGATGACGCAGGTGCAACTTGTAGTAGAGATGGATCCGCGCATCAGCGCGCTGACCTCCGCGCTCAACAGCACAGATGGTGTTGGCAAAGAGTTTATCGGGCAGAGCAAAGCTATGCACCAGTTTCAAATCAAACTCATGGAGGTGGCATCCACTGATATAACTATGCTGATTCTGGGTGAGACAGGTGTGGGTAAGGGATTGGCTGCACGGGTGTTACACGCGCTGAGTCCCCATAGCGATGGTCCTTTTATCCAGGTCAACTGCGGTGCATTGCCTGAAACGCTGATCGATAGTGAACTTTTTGGTCATGAGAAGGGGGCGTTTACCAGCGCAGTGTCTCGCAAGCTGGGCAAGGTGGAACTGGCTAAGGGCGGCACACTCTTTTTGGATGAGATTGGTGATATGGCTCCGAAAACGCAGACCAGGATGTTGCGTTTGCTGGAAGAGCGTACTTTTGAGCGCGTTGGGGGTAACGAGATACTGAGGGTGCAGGCTCGGATTGTGGCAGCGACCAATCGCGACCTGCAGGAGATGGTCAGTGCAGGTACTTTCCGAGAGGATCTCTATTATCGTTTCCAGGTTTTTCCAATTATTCTCCCCCCCCTGCGCGAGCGCAAGGAGGATATACCGCGTCTGGCCGAATTTTTCAAGACTCGCATAGCTACACATCTGGGAAAGCAAGTCGGTGCCTTGACGCCAGATGTTATAGAGGGATTGCAAACCTACTATTGGCCGGGAAATGTGCGGGAACTGGAGCATATCATACAACGAGCGGTTATCGTGTGCCGCGGTTCTCAAATTGAAGTGCGAGATCTCGGACTATATGGTTCTCATATAGCTCCTGACAATGAAGATAATGCGTCGCCAGTTTCTCAAGATCCCAAAGTCGTGCCTTTGGAGGAATTTGAACGCCGATACCTCATTGAAGTGCTTCAAGACACCAACTGGCGGGTAAAAGGAGCAAAGGGTGCGGCGATTCTGCTGGGATTACCGCCTTCTACTCTGTACAGCAAAATGAAAAAGTTGGGTATTGAACGTCCTGGTTTGTAAGGATTAGTTTGATTATTTTTGGATGCTATGCCGTCTTAAAAGACATGAAATCGGTCTAAACAGGTAAAAAATGTCTATAATAAAGACTAAATATAGTCCAGGGACTATATTTAATCCATTTGTCTTAAAGCTTTGATAATAAGTAAAATTACCTAAAATTACGAGTCAGTCTGATTATATCATTGGACTATATATCGTCTAATGGCATAAAAATCGGTCTGGCTCTTTTTTGTTTTTAAATTTTTATCTCAAATAAAAATAATACTTTATGTATAAAATGATTTAGAAAAAGACATGTTGGCACACATATTGCATCACTTCAGATAGGATGATGTATATCTTTAGGAGGTGTAATATGTCAAAGCTGCTTAACAGGTGTTCAGTACCTGCCTTGATTTTTGCACTCATACTCATCACTCTGTTGATTTTCTCATGGCCTCTTTTTTTGATTCGGTTGGTGCGTGCTGAACCTGACAGGAATGGACAGGTTGACAGTGAAATACTAAATGTAGAATTGCAAACTGCGATCGTATCTTCTTTAGATTTTGATAGAAATGGGATTGTCGATTCACATGACTTTCGGGCGTTTGTCAACCACTTTGGGACACAGGATGAAGATGAAAAATACAATGCAAAATACGACATCAATGGCAATGAGACAGTTGATTTTGCCGATTTTCTAATTTTCGCGCAAAACTATGGCAAAGTGGTGAATCATACGCCGACCGCTATCTCAGCGCATCCTGTGAAGGTTTTGGGAGATAAAAATATCGTATCAGGGCAAGAGTTAGTAAAAAATCAACAAACTGGTGCAGTTGACGGTGAGTCTTCTGTTCACATAGAAATAGCCATAAAAGAGTCTGGTAGAATTTTAACACTCTCCGATACTCTAAAATTTGCATTTGGTACTGCCATGCCAGATGTCCTTGTTACTGTATCTGGTGGCACGCCACATTATGATCAGATGGGTATTGCAAATTTTCCACGCGGCATACGTATGGATGACTTTCACTATGATTCTACGACGGGTAAGACCATGATGACGGTCGTAGGAACCCCGGAGAAGATGGGCGTTTTCAAGATAGAAATAGATGTGGTTGATGGCGAACAGTATTATATGTCCTATTTTCATATCTCTGTTGAGCCGGTGACAGATATGGATATGCCACCGGTGTTTCCCAAAAATTCTGTTGTTCTCTCTCTTACTTTAGACCCATCTACTTTAGACCCGTCTATCATACTGGAAATTGATCCGCCTGTAAGAGCCTATGATCCCAATGATGACAAGTTGAATTATTCTTTAATGGGTGATGATGCTTCCAATTTTACGGTTAATTGGTTCGGTCATATTAAGACGAAAGCAGGTGCGGTGTTCAATAAAGAGGTTTACACGTTCACCGTCGTTGTAGATGACAGTAATGGTGGTGTTGCTACTGCTGAAGTTACTATAAATATTATACATCCACTCACGCCGGATAAACCTATCTTCGCAAGAGTGAAACCAATTGGGACTGTTTTTGTTGAGATCACCTGGAGAGCACCACCTGCGAATGATTATGTTATTATTGGCTATGAGATCCAATATAGAAAGGTTGATGAGGACTATAATACCATTATACCCGTCAATTTTACCAGATCTGATATGTCTTATACAGTCGTCGGCCTGGGGAGATCGACGACTTATGAGTTTCAAGTTAGAACCGTCTTTGAGGGCGGAAAAAGTAATTGGTCTCCAGCGATTCGAGCTACTACCGGCCATAATACACCACCCGTGTTCACAAGTGTGTCTGCGGTTACATTCAATGAGAACAGCACAGCGGACGTTGTCACGGTCACAGCGACAGATGCCAATGCAGATGACAACATCACAGGGTATCACATTGTTGAAGGTGCAGATGGATCACAGTTTGAGATTGTTCAAGCTGCAGGTGTGTTGAGTTTCAAGGTGGCTCCAAACTATGAGGATCCTACCGATGTAGCGTTTGAGGATATATCCAATTCGACGAACAACAATGCAGGAGGGAATAATGAATACATCGTGGTGGTGGAGGTGACGAGTGGGACAGGTGGTCGTGAGTTGACAGGTAGAGATACGCTTACGGTGACTGTGGAGGATGTGAACGAAGCCCCTGGAGTGCCTGATGCACCAACAGTGGCAGAGGCAACAGTGAATAGCTTAAAGGTGCAATGGAGTGCGCCTGATAACACAGGTCCTGATATAAGCGCGTATGATATCCGCTACATTCTGACCAATGCATCAGATAGGGCAGATGACAACTGGACAGTGGTTGAGGAAGTGTGGACGAGTAATAATGGTGATGACCTTGAATATACGATTGGCAGTCTGGAGCAGAACACAAGCTATGATATTCAAGTGCGAGCAGAAAGTGATGAAGGCACCGGTGACTGGTCTTCTTCGGTGAGTGGGACAACAAGAGCGAATGTGGCGCCAGTCATCGCCACTATTTCTCCAATCAGTGTGGCAGAGAACAGCACGGGGGCACTGGTCACAGTCACTGCGAGTGATGCCGATGCCGATGATAGTATTACAGGGTATGAGATTGTTGATGCAGCAGATGGAGAGCAGTTTGCGCTTACTGAACAAAGTGGTGTATTGACGTTCAAGGCGGCTCCAAACTATGAGGATCCTAAGGATGTAGCGGTAGCTGATCCATCCAATGCAGCAGAGAATAATGAATACATTGTGATTGTTGAGGCGACGAGTGGGACAGGTGATCGTGCGTTGACAGCAGGGGATACGCTTACGGTGACTGTAGGGGATGTGAACGAAGCTCCTGGAGTGCCTGATACACCGACAGTCTCTGCTTCAACGTTTAACAACTTGACGGTGAGTTGGACAGCGCCGACGAACACAGGTCCTGAGATTAGTGCGTATGATGTGCGCCACATCCTCAGTAGTGCAACGGATAAGGCAGATGACAACTGGGTGGTGACCGAAGATGTATGGACGAGTGTTAATGGCGGCTATCTTAAATACACGATTGGCAGTTTGGTGCAGAACACAAGCTATGATGTGCAGGTGCGAGCAAAGAATGATGAAGGAACAAGTGGATGGTCAGATACTGTAGCAGGGACAACAGAAGCTAATGTCGCCCCTGTCTTCACGAGTGTCTCTGCGGTTACATTTAGTGAGAACAGCACAGGTGATGTTGTCACAGTCAGTGCAACAGATGCAGATGAGAATGATAGCATCATAGAGTATGGTATCGTTGAAGTTGGTGATGGAGCACAGTTTGATCTCAATGATCAGACGGGTGTGTTGAGTTTCAAGGTGGCTCCCAACTATGAGGCACCTACCGATGTAGCGTTTGAGGATATATCCAATTCGGCGAACAACAATGCAGGAGAGAATAATGAATACATCGTGGTGGTGGAGGTGAAGAGTGGGACAGATGCGCGTGAGTTGATGGTAAGAGATACACTGACTGTGACAGTGAGTGATGTGGATGAGGCCCCTGGTGTGCCTGATGCCCCGACAGTGGCACCCCCGACCTTTAACAGTCTGACCGTGGAATGGGAAGCGCCTACGAACACGGGTCCTGAGATTAGTGCGTATGATGTGCGTCATATTCTGACAAGTGAGGATGAGACAGATGATGCCAACTGGACCTTGAAGGAAGATGCCTGGACCAGTGGTAATGGGGCACTTGAATACACGATAGCGAGCTTGAGTTCGAATACGAGCTACGATGTACAGGTTAGAGCAGAAAGTGATGAAGGCACGAGTGACTGGTCTTCTTCAGTGAGTGGGACAACAAGTGCGAATGTGACCCCAGTGATTGCTACTATCTCGCCGATCAGCGTGGCAGAGAATAGCACAGGTGCCCTTGTCACAGTCAGTGCGACTGATGCAGATGAAGGTGATGACATTGAAAGTTATGGGATAGCCTCTGGTGCTGATGGGGAACTGTTCTCTATTGGTGCATCTACCGGTGTGTTGACGTTCAAGGTATCCCCTAACTATGAAGATCCTAAAGATGTGGCAGTTAGTGATCCGGCTAATGATGCAAGTAACAATGAATACATCGTGTATGTCACAGCAACAGGCGGTACAGGTGCGCGCGCGTTG
>JAPPAB010000145.1 GCA_026705765.1 Gemmatimonadota bacterium | reverse complement strand
TCTTCGGTATATTCAATGGTGGGATAGACGCGGCGGTTGGCCTGGCGCAGCATTTGCAGGATGTCGGGTGAGTAGGGTGGGATGGCGAAGTTTGTGGGCAGGTTCGGACATTCTTCTATGGTTGCGGGTTCTGGTACAGGACCTTGTGGAAGCGGCTGACTGCGGGCGACCTGGCAGATGTCGTGGGGGTTGAGGAATGACGCGATGAGGAAGAAGGGGTTGTCGCGGTCGCGTTTCATAAATTCGATGGCGCGAAGGGGCACTTCATCGTCGCGGTTGCCGCAGATGACTTCGAGGCCGCTTTCTTCGGGTGTGGTGCCCGGGACGTGCCATTTGCCCGAGAGGGCGCAATCATAACCCGCGTTGTTGAGGAAGTTGCCGAGGGTTTGGCCTTTGTATTCGGCTTTGATCGGGGTGCCGTTGCTCGTGGCACCGTTTTGATGGGGATAGAGGCCCGTCATATAGCTGGCGCGCTGGGGACCGCACAGAGGATGCGTGCAATAGGCGCGGGTGAAGCGCACGCCGGTTTCGGCGAGGCTGTCCATATTGGGGGTGTGTACGTCGGGGTTGCCCGCGCAGGACATGGCTCCGGCGTATTGCTGATCGGTGATGATGAAGAGGATATTGGGACGGTCTGGCATGAGACATCCTTTTTTGAAAGTGAGCGATAGCTCGATGGTTGAAAAAAATCTGGTTTCACCTATGAGTATGTGGTGCCAAAGGCGCTAACGAAGATGAGAAAATCGGAAAAGTTGATGACACCATCGTCGTTCATATCCATGCGGGCATCGTAATTGGCATCTGATGACGATAATCCAAAAACGCCGGTAAAGGCGAGAAAATCGGAAAAGTCAACGTCGTGGTCGCCATCGAAATCGCCGGAAATGATAGTAACAGTGATCACGGCGTTGGACACATCCAATGAGTCCTGTTGTCCATTGAGGTCGGCCATTAAAGCGGTTTTGACAATGAGCGTTGTTTCTGGTGCAAGGGTGTTGGTCATTTGCAGGTCAATTTGACCGAGATAACCATTGGCTGGTACAGTGGGGGTAGAGATAAGCAGTGCTGATAGGACAGGACGGTCGGGTGTTTGGCGCAGGGTTGCACCTGTAAAACTCGTGCCCGATATGCTGCCGATGTAGTCGGAAAATGTCTTGTCTGGCAGGTCGAGTTCTATTTCGTAACCATAAGTTTGTTTGTCTGCGGCCATTGGAACAAAGAGTTGGAATTGTATCGTATCGCCTGCTGTTTGTTCGGGTATGATCAGTCTGTTGTTCTGTATAGCGGGTGTTTCAATTTGTGTGTCGAGGTGGAGTTGCATGCCTTCAAATTCGCCGATTGTAGGTTCGTTAAAAGAGATGACATTTGTCGTTGTGATTTCGTCGATCAATGCCACGCTTTGAGCAAGTGTAACCATCTTAATGCCAAGGGTAAATGCTTTATCCGTTACATCCACTGCAGTGGTAAATTCCGCGCGTGCTACAAAACCGGATTCCGACAGGGTGACAGGGGTAGCAGATGCGAAGTTTGTGCCAGTCGAGTCTGGTTCTGGAACAACAAAGGCGAACGCACTGTTTTCGGCTTTGTCAAAAGTCAAAATAGCGGGATCAAAGTCGAATATGACTACTACGCCAGCGAGAGGTGTGCTCACACCTTTTGCGAAGACTTCAACGGCAATTTTGGTGCCCTGTCCAGAGACAGTGCCCGAGGTAACGCCCTCATCTGTCTGATTGCCCGGTCCGCCATCGGGAATGAGATCGAGCGATAGCATGGCATTTGCATTGGGACCAGCAGAGGCTTGCCCCACAAAGGCCAGCAATGCAAGGGTGGTAATAAATAGGAATGCTTTTTTGAAAAACATTTGCGACCTCCTTCCTGACTACAGCCGCGGATCCACGGGCTCTGTTTCGAGCGCGAGGACGCCGAAGACGCATTCGTGGATGCGGCGCAGGGGTTCGTTTTTAACGAAGCGGCTGAGGGCTTCGAGGCCCAGGGCAAATTCGCGCAGGGCAAGGGATTGCTTGGTTTTGACATTGCGCCAGCGCAATTTTTCGAGATTTTCGGGGGTGGTGTATTCGGGACCATAGATGATGCGGAGGTATTCGCGTCCTCTGCATTTGATGGCGGGCTGGATCAGCCGGCCTTTTTTATTTTGCGCAATAAAATCTATGGGTTTGACGACCATGCCCTCGCTGCCCTGTGCTGTTTTTTCTTTCCACCAAGCGGTGGTGTTGGCACAACTTTGTGTGTCGTTGAGATCGACGACGCGGTATGATGTGGCATGGAGGAGTTCGGGGTCAGCCAGACACAGCTTTGAGAGGGTTTCCATGTGATAGGTGTGTGGCTGGTTGTGGTGAACGCTTCCTTCTGTGGCGAGGATGTGAAAGGGCGCGAGTTTGAGGTCTGTGAGATTGTGAACGGGCCAGCAGTAGGCGCGGTATGCGTGGATGTAGTGGTCGATGCGTTGTGAACTGGCTCTGTATTTGGCGAGCCAGTCGGCGACGTCGATGTTGTTGGTCGCGGTGGCGTTGAGGGCCTCGATGGTGGCGTTGAGCGAGGCGCGGGCAGAGGCACCGACAGCCGCGTATTGTTCTTGCAATAGTTGTTGTGCGCGCGCAGACCAGGGCATGAGTTCGCAGTCGAGAGCTATCCATGTGGTGTTGAGGTCGTTCCAGAGGTCGGCTTTGGAGACGGCGTTTTGGATGCGGGAAAGGAATGCGGTTTCGAGGGTTGTATCGTCAAAGAAGGGGCGACCTGTTCGGGTATAGCACGCGCCGGGTGCGGGTTCGGATAGGCCAAAACGCGAGTGGGCAACTTCGTCGTCTTTGCACAGGATGACAATGGCGCGGGAGCCCATGTGTTTTTCTTCTGCTATGACCTGAGCGATGTTGTTTTCCCGGTAGTAGGCATAAGCTTCATCGGGGTGTTCGAGGATGTTGGGACGCGAACTGGGTTTTGATGGGGACATGGTCGGCGGCAGGTAGATCAGCCATTTGGGGTCGATGGCGTAGCGGCTCATGATTTCGAGTGCGGCAGTGGCGTGTTCTTCGCGGATGGTGATGCGCGGGATGAGAAAGGTATCTACGGCGCGTTTGCCGCTGACGTCGTCGATGTCGAGCATGTCGTCGTGCGTTTGCTGTGCTGAGCGCGTGGTCTGAGAGGTAAGAGGACGCGAGGGTTTGCTATATGTTTTGAGCGCCGGTACGGAAACGCATTCTTTTTCGGGATAGCGCAGGGCTGTGAGTGCACCGCCATAGACGCAGCCCGTGTCGATGTTGACGGTGTTGTTGAGCCATTCGGGATCGGATACGGGGGTGTGTCCATAGACGACGGTGGCTGTGCCGCGATATCGCGCCGCCCAGTTGAGGCGGATGGGCAGACCAAATTCGTCGGTTTCACCCGTGGTTTCGCCATATAGTGCGAAGGCGCGCACGGTGCCCGAGGTGCGTCCGGCGAGTTCTTCTTTCATTCCGGCGTGTGCAACGATGAGGTTGCCGTTGTCGAGTATGTAGTGGCTGACGAGGCTGTCGAGGAATTTTGCATAGCGTTTGTGGTCTTCAGTGGAATATGATTCGAGCTGTTCGAGGGTTTCGGAAAGGCCATAAGTGGGTCTAACCTTTTTGCCCTGTAGTGCGCGAACGAGGCGCGTGTCGTGATTGCCGGGGATGCAGAGGGCGGTACCGGAATTGACCATTTGCATGACGAGATCGAGCACTTGGGGTGTTTTGGGACCGCGATCTACGAGGTCGCCGAGGAAGATGGCTTTGCGTCCCGGCGGTGGTGCGGTGTGGTCGGGTTGAATGTCGTAGCCGAGTTTGTCGAGTAGCGCAAGGAGTTCGTCGTAACATCCGTGGATATCGCCGATGATGTCAAAGGGACCACATTCGTCGCGGCGGTTGGGCCAAACTTTTTCGCGTGTGACACACACGCGCTGGATTTCCTCTTCTGAGCGCAGGGTGTAGATGCGGCGAAATCCCTCGCGTTTGAGGCGTTTGAGCGAGCGGCGGAGTTGATGGCGTTGTTGCGCGATGACGCGATGCGCAAAGTTGCGTTCTGGGCGGTGTTTGTTGCGTTCGCGGCAGAGGTCTTCGGGCATGTCGAGGACGATGGCGATGGGGAAGACGTGATGTTGTTTGGCCAGTGCGACGAGGGGTTTGCGGGCGCTTTCCTGTACGCTGGTGGCGTCGATAACGGTGAGTTTGTAATTGGCGAGGCGTTTGGCTGCCACGTAGTGGAGGGTTTCAAATGCCTCTTTTGTGATGGTCTGGTCGGTTTCGTCGTCGCTGATGAGTCCGCGGAAGTAGTCGGAGGAGAGGACTTCGGTCGGTTTGAAGTGGGTTTTGGCAAATGTGGATTTGCCAGAGCCAGATACGCCGATGAGGACGACGAGGGAGATTTCGGGGAGTGTGATGTTCATGGTTTATTTGGTATTAAATACGGCCATTTGTGTTGGTGGGCCTGCTTCGGGATCTACGGGTCCGATGGGTTTGATTGTTGTGTGGTAGTTGAATTTTTTTTCTATGCTTTGCGTCCAGTGTTGAAATTGTTTGCGCGACCACTCGAACCGGTGATCGGGATGGCGAAATTGTCCGGCGGGAAGAGATTCCCAGCGCGTGTTGAAGTCGGCATTTGGGGTGGTGATGATGACGGTGTTGGGATGGGCATATTCAAATACGACGCGTTCGAAGACGGGCAGTCGCGATGGGTCGAGGTGTTCGATGACTTCCAGGAGTACTGCGGCGTCATAACCGTCGAGGCGCGTGTCGCGATAAAATAGCGATCCGT
The DNA here is from genome assembly GCA_026705765.1 of Gemmatimonadota bacterium. Classification (NCBI taxonomy): domain Bacteria; kingdom Pseudomonadati; phylum Gemmatimonadota; species Gemmatimonadota bacterium. The sequence goes on along the minus strand of JAPPAB010000145.1, from coordinate 1,702 downwards.
GAATGAGTTCGATGCGGTTGCGCTGTATGGGTTGCTCGAGGCGTTTTTTGGCGCGGCTCAAGGCATGGTGTGAAACTTCCATGCCGAGGATTTTGGTGAATTGGGCGCGTTCTGACAGGACTTGTGTGAAGTGGCCTTCACCGCAGCCGAGATCTAGTACGCGTTGTGCGCCGCTGATTTCGAGTTCTTTGAGTACGGCATTGTGCCGTTGCTGGTTTAGTCTGAGGTTGTTTTCGACGACGAGTTCGTTGTCTTTGATATTCCGCTCTAAGGGTTGTTCATCCATGAGGCGAAAAGCTTCCTGGGTGAGGATGCGCTGGTGTCTGAGGTATCGGTCGATGATGAGGTCGCGTTTGGGGTGGTCTGATAACCAGCCTTCGCCGCGGCGCATCAGGGTGTCGATTTCTGACTGGCTGACGAAGTAGTGTTTGTCGTCATCGAGTACGGGGATGAGGACGTAGAGATGGGTGAGCAGGTCTTTTAGTGGGATGTTTGCTTCGAGTGCGACGGTGTAATACGGGCTGTACCCCCATTCTGAGAATTTTTCGTCGAGGTGGTGCGGTTTGGCTGTGACTTTATATCCCAATGGCTGAAACAGGTCGTTGAGCAGTTGGTCGCCACCGCGACACGGTAGAACGTGGATTTCCGCGCGCAAGGGGATGGGCCGGGTGACGAGGTCGGGTCGGTCGGCGCACTGGCCTTTGAGCGCGCTGCCAAATACGCGGGCGATGGCTACGCTGGTGAATGAGGAGGCGACATAGGGCCGGTCTGTGACGTAATCGCGAAGTGCAAAGGTGTTTTGGCGACGGCGTTTGAGGCCAATGGTGTCGAGGTTGAGTAACAGGGCAGCCGTGCATTTTTCATCGGTGGCTTCGGGATAAAATACATGTGCGCGACCAAAAGACAAGTCAAACGTTTGTGCGCGTCCGGGATGTTTGTGTAGCAGGTAGCCCAGGTCGGTTGCGGGGTTGTATGTGGTTGTGATGGTTAAGAGCATGTGAAGTGTGAAGTGATAATAATCCCGTCATCGCGGCATGATTCCCTGCTCAACACCATGCAGGGACATGGCCGAGCCGCGATCCAGAGGTTTTGTTTGTTATTATTGACGTTGTGCATTGGCGTGCTGTTTCAAGATACACATAAAATTATATAAATGATAGTGTTACTTGTGCCTGTGTCTATGTCAGTCTTTTTATGTGGACTGCGATTTGTCGATGGTGTATTTTTACGCGGTGAATTGATGCGCGATGTTGGGTATTTGAAAGGTATTACATTTTTGAAGGGGCGAAAAATGATACGCGAGATCGTGATGGCTGGTATATCCGTTGGAGCGGTGATTGCTCTGGCGTGGTGGATGGATCATCCAAAAAAAGAGGTGGGAAGTCTGTTGGCTGTTGGTGTGTTTGTGGTGATCGTTGTGGTTGCTTTTGTAAAAAATAAGAATCAGGTGACGCGCTATCAAAGGATGAAGCACAAGAGAGATGAGTAAATATAGCGGGGGAATAAGGATTATGTTCAGAAGGTTTGGCAGTGTGTTTGTGATGGTCCTTGTCGCAGGACTGATGTGGCACTGTGGCGGCGAGCGCGTGATGATGGAGGTCGATGAGCAGGTTGGTCAGCCGCTGAGTAAGTTGGCGGTGCAACAGGATGAGTTGGGGGCTGTGGTGGTAGCTTCTGTGCGAGAGGATGACGCGCCCATAAG
>JAPPAB010000144.1 GCA_026705765.1 Gemmatimonadota bacterium | reverse complement strand
CACTCTCTAATTCTATTGTACTCATGATATTTGAAAGAGATCAGGAGGCACAATCTTAAACCCCTAACACCATCTGCAACAGCGCCATACGAATAAAAACACCGTTGTGTGCCTGGCGAAAATACGCAGCGCGGGGATCTGTATCAACAGCCGGATCAATCTCATCCACCCGGGGCAGGGGATGCATCACAATCGCATTCTCCGAAAGCGCCGACATCGTCTCCACATCGATAATATATTTTCCCTGCGCCCGCTCGTAATCTTCTATCCGGTCGCCAAACCGCTCGCGCTGAATCCGCGTCTGATACACCACATCCACCTTCGACATCACGCTCATCAGATCTTCTTCTTCCTCAAACACCACCCCGTGTTCCGTCAGATACCCCTTGATATCATCTCTCATACGCACAACAGTTGGCGCGACAAAATACAACTTCACACCATCGTACTTCGTCAACAAATAAGCCAGCGACCGCGCCGTGCGACCATTTGCCAGATCGCCGACCAATGCCACGTGAATACCATCTAACCTGCCGATCTCCTTCTGAATCGTGTACACATCCAAAAGCGCCTGCGTGGGATGTTGCCCTGGCCCGTCGCCCGCATTGATAATGGGAACCGACGCTGCATCTGCTGCTCGTCGAGCAGAGCCGCTCTCGTAGTGCCGCAACACAATCACATCGGAATACCCCTCTACAATACGGATCGTATCTTCGAGCGTCTCACCCTTTGCCGCCGAAGAAAACTCGCGCGCGCTCTCCGTAGTAATCACCTCGCCGCCCAGACGATACATCGCCGCTTCAAAAGACAACCGCGTGCGCGTACTCGGTTCGTAAAACAACGTCGCCATAATCCGCCGATTCAAAATATTCGAACCATAACGGCTCACCACATGCTCCATCTCGCGCGTCACATCAAAAATCTCATTCATAACATCGCGGCTAAATTGCTGCGCCTCAAGCACGTGAAACAGACTATCCATATCTTACCCTCCGCGTAAAAAAAAACGCCCCCTTATGAGGGAGCGTTTGTATTCAACCTATTTATTTTGCCAGTCGTCATTTGTCTCAAAATATAGGCGAGAAAAACGGCTTTTGCAAGAGGAAAAAACGCGTAAAAACCGACCACAAGTTGACACAAACCCAAAATCAGAGTATCATTTGACCTCTGACTGCTAACTATGATATACCAACCGAGGAACCAACTGTGAGCAACCACCTGAATTTTCAAGACCTGATCATGCGCCTCGAGCGCTTCTGGGCCGACAACGGCTGCATAATATGGCAACCCTACAGCGAAAAAGTGGGCGCAGGCACCATGAACGCCGCCACTGTATTGCGCGTCCTCGGACCCGAACCGTGGAATGTCGCCTATGTCGAACCCTCCTATCGTCCTGACGACGGGCGCTTTGGCGAAAACCCCAACCGCATGCAAATGCACACCCAGTATCAGGTCATCCTCAAACCCGACCCCGGCAACCCGCAGGAACTCTATCTCAAAAGCCTCGGAGCACTGGGCCTCGACTGCAAAGCGCACGACATCCGCTTTGTCGAAGACAACTGGGAATCCCCCGCCCTGGGTGCATGGGGCCTGGGATGGGAAGTGTGGTTAGACGGCATGGAAATCACGCAATTTACCTATTTCCAGCAAGCGGGCGGCATGCAACTCGACCCCGTTGCCGTCGAAATCACCTACGGCCTCGAACGCATTGCCATGTACCTTCAAGGCGTCAATGAAGTCTGGCAACTACAGTGGAACGACACCGTCACGTATGGCGACATCCTCAAAAAACAAGAAATAGAATACTGCAACTACGAATTCTACTGGGCCGATGTCAACCGCCTCAAATCCATGTACGACATCTTTTTAGCCGAAGCCCAGGCAGCCCTCGACCGCGATCTCGTCATCCCCGCACACGACTACGTCATCCGCTGCTCGCACACCTTTAATCTACTCGACACGCGCGGCGCAATTGGGGTAACTGAACGCGCCCGTTTCTTCGCCCAAATGCGCGACCTCTCGCGCCAAATAGCCGAAGCCTATGTCGAACAGCGCGAAGACCAGGGATATCCCCTTGTAGAATC
>JAPPAB010000143.1 GCA_026705765.1 Gemmatimonadota bacterium | reverse complement strand
CTCGCATTTGGCCGTAGTCTTCGACACGCCAGAGCCGACGTTTCGGGACAAGATATACAAAGAATACAAGGCACAACGAGAAAAAATGCCCGAAGACATAAGTGGCGCGCTGCCCTACATCGACCAAATGTGTGAAGCGTTCAACGTGCCCGTCATCCGCAAACCGGGTTATGAAGCCGACGACGTAATCGGCACACTGGCAAAAGAGGCTGAAAAATTCGGGTTTACAACATATATGGTAACCCCCGATAAAGACTACGCACAACTCGTCTCAAACAAAACATTCATCAGCAAACCCGGACGCACGGGCGACGGCGCTGAGATCCTGGGCGTTTCAGAGGTACTGGAACAATGGGAAATTGAGCGCGTAGATCAGGTAATAGACATGCTGGGGCTAATGGGCGATTCGAGTGATAATGTGCCGGGCGTACCGGGCATAGGGCCAAAAACCGCACAAAAATTGATCGCGCAGTACGACAGTGTGGAGGGATTGCTCAATCACGTCGATGAATTGAAAGGCAAACAAAAAGAAAATGTAGAGACATATAGAGAACAGGCATTGTTATCAAAGGAACTGGTCACCATCCACCTCAACGTACCGTTGGACTTTGGATTAGATGATCTCGCAGTGAAAACACGAGACGAACAAAAATTGAAAACCCTGTTCGCAGAATTGGAATTCAGCACACTGGGCAAACGGCTATTTGGAAATGATTTTAATATAGATCAGCAACAAATCTCGCTCTTCGGCGATGAAACAGCGGTAGCGGGCGTATCAACACACAAAACCATTGCGGATGTCGAACACACATATCACCTCGTGGATACGCCGGAAAAGCGCGCAACATTGATCGAAAAATTGACGCAGCAAAAGGCGTTTTGTTTTGATACAGAAACAACGGGACTAAACCCGAGAACGTGTGAAATGCTCGGCCTCGCCTTTTCATTTCAACCGCACACGGGATATTACGTGCCAATGCCAGAAGACCCGGAAAAAAATAAGGCAGTATTAGAAGAATTTCGCGGCATTTTGGAAAATCCGGACACCGAAAAAATCGGGCACCATCTCAAATTTGACCTCGCCGTGTTATTGTGGCAAGGCATCAGGGTTCAGGGACCTGTTTTTGATACCATGCTCGCCGCTTATGTGACCGCACCCGAAATGCGTCTCAATATGAATTCTCTATCGCAGGCATTACTGGGTTATGAACCCATTAAAATTGAGTCTTTAATCGGAGAAAAAGAAAAAGGCAAAGAACAAAAAACCCTGCGCGAAGTCCCCCTGGACAAAGTCGTAGAATACGCAGCCGAAGATGCGGACATCACCTTGCAACTGTCCGAAGTTCTGCGTCCGAAAATCAAAGAAATGGGACAAACGCGCGTATTTGAAGACATAGAATGCCCGCTGGTATCTGTACTGGCGCAAATGGAATACGAAGGCATTCGCATGAAAGCATCTGTAATTGAGGCACTTTCGGAAGAAATGAAAGATGAATTAGCCGCCATCCAAAATCGCATTTACGACCTGGCTGGTGAAACATTTAACCTGAACTCACCCAAGCAATTGGGCGATATCCTATTTGAAAAATTAAAACTCGACCCCAATGCACCGCGTACTGGTAAAACAAAGCAGTATAAGACAGATGAATCAACTTTACAACGGTTGGAGCACAAACACGAAATAGTAGAACAAATTTTGGATTATCGGACGTATGCAAAATTGAAATCGACCTATCTGGATATGTTGCCGGGAACCATCTTTAAGAATACCGGACGCGTCCACACGCATTACGAGCAGGCCGTCACAGCCACCGGGCGGTTGCAATCGCATGGACCGAATCTACAAAATATTCCCATTCGCACGGAAAAGGGACGCGAAATTCGCAAAGCCTTTGTACCTCGCAATGAAAATTACACGCTCTTGTCAGCAGACTATTCGCAGATAGAATTGCGCGTAGCGGCTGAACTCAGTCGCGATGAAGAGATGCACAGGGCATTTCGAGAAGGTCTGGATATCCATGCGGCAACCGCAATGAAAATTTACGGATTGGACGAACGCGATGTAACCGACGACATGCGCCGGCAGGCAAAAACTGTAAACTTTGGCATTATTTATGGAATTTCTGCCTTTGGCCTGGCGCAACGCCTGAATATTCCGAGATTTGAAGCCGGTAATTTAATCGAGCAATATTTTGAGCAATTTCCCGGCGCAAAAAAGTACATGGATGACACCATTGACTTTGCGCGAGAACACGGATATGTGGAAACCATGACGGGACGCAGGCGATATCTGCGGGATATCCACTCGCGCAATGCCACCACGCGCAAAAGTGCCGAGCGCAACGCAATCAACTCGCGGATTCAGGGCACAGCGGCCGACATGATTAAAATTGCGATGCGCCGCGTCCAGGATGCCTTGTTTGAACGGGACTTAAAAACGCGCATGCTGCTACAAGTACACGACGAACTCGTCTTTGACATGCACAAAGACGAAGCCGATATCGCGATGCCCCTAATCGAAGACGCGATGAAGAATGCCCTGCCAATGTCCGTGCCAATTGTCGTGGAAATGGGCATGGGAAATACCTGGCTGGAAGCGCATTAAAAAATGGAAAACACATGTTCAACTGGCTGAAAAAAATATTCGCCCCTCCTGTCGAACACCTGCCGCAACTCGAAATGTTTCGCGACCACCTCAACAACCTGCCCGAAATTCAGCACATTACCGGCTATGCCACGCGCACCTATCGTTCGGGTGACGAAGTCGCCTGGTGTCGCATCATGGAAGGCAATGTGGGCAGCAACTGGACAACGGAGAAATGCCGGGCACAATTGACCAGCGATCCCCGTTTCCAGGCTGAAAACCTCTTTTTTATCACCCACGACGACGACCCCATAGCCAGCGCGTGTGCCTGGAAAATACCCGGCCAATCGCCGGAAACGGGCGAAGTTCACATGGTTGCCGCACACGCAGACCACCGCGGCAAAGGACTCGGGCATTTGCTCAACGCCCTCGTCCTCCATCGCTTAAAAGATCTGGGCTATCAAAAAGCACATCTCAAAACCGATGACTGGCGCCTACCGGCCATCAAAACCTACCTCGACGCGGGCTTCCAACCCCTCAACACCCACGAAAGCCATCCCGAACGCTGGGAAGCCGTATTCGCCCAGCTAAAAATTAAAAAATAACCTCCTCACCCCATCAACGCATCATACCCCATCCCCATCACCTCCTTGACGTGCTCCAGCGTGCGTTGCCCTTCAATACGCGCTCTCGAACCGCCCAGATTCAAAATATCGCGCACCAGATCGGGCTGTTCTTCAAAACCCTTGCGACGTATCCGAAACGGCGTCATAAAATCATTCAGCACATCTGCCAATTCGCCTTTACACGTCGTACAGCCAATCGTCCCACTCCGACATGCTCTTGCCACCTGCTCGGCATTCTCTTCATCAAACACCTCTCGATAGTGAAATGCCGAACACACATCGGGATTTCCCGGATCAGTTGCCCGCACCCGCCCCGGATCGGTAACCATATTCATCACCTTTGCCCGCACAGACGTATCTTCATCCGACAAATCAATGGCATTGCCATAACTCTTCCCCATCTTGCTCTGACCATCCGTACCCTTCAAGCGCGTGCCATAAACGCCATCGGGAAGGGGAAACACCTCGCCATAAATCCGATTAAATCGCGCAGCCACGTCCTGCGCCAGTTCAATATGGGGTCTTTGATCTGGCCCCACCGGCACATATCGCGGACGAAAAAGCAAAATATCCGCCGCCTGAGACACCGGATATCCCACAAACCCGTAAGGCACCCGATTCCCCAACCCCATCTTACCCATCTCTTCCTTAACCGTTGGATTCCGCAACAAACGCGGCAACGTCACCAAATTGGAAAAAATCATGGTTAACTCTGCCAGTTGCGGCACCTGTGATTGCAAAAAACAAACGCTTTTTTTGGGATCAAATCCCGCCGCCAGATAATCCAGCACCATTTCTCTGACGTGACGCTCCAGGTCCTCTGTCCGGTCCCTATGCGTCGTCAGCGCCTGATAATCAGCAATCATAAAAAAACACTGAAACTCATCCTGCATCTCAAACCGATTCTTCAACGACCCGACATAATGCCCCAAATGCATTTTACCCGTCGGGCGATCACCTGTTAAAACAATTGTGCGACTCATCTCTGTTCCTTTCTTTGAACTATTAAAAATCCATAATTTCCAAAAAAAAGCGCGCCACCTTCCGGTAGCGCGCGGTGCAAACAAACAAAGATCGCCAGATATCCGGTGGTGGACATACATCTCCCATTGCGCCTGTCCACCACCAGCGTCTGCCAACATTAAACAGCTCTGTCATCGCACTCAAAAACATCGCATACCTACTACAAAAAAAACCGCCGTCAAAAAGCTGACGGCGGTCAATTCAGAATTCTCAAATAAATACAATCCGTCAGCAAACCCACACAGCGGCACGCCACCAACCACGGACGGTTTCAGACACACGGGGAGCCAGCACCCTATCGGGCGTCGCATCAGTTAAAGTGTGATCGTACATAGTCATAACAAACTCCCGTAATATACCGCCGAAGAAAATAACGACTTCCCCCCCCCAAGTCAAGCCGTTTGATTTTCTTTAACTCACGAACCGAAACGAGTACAGCTTTGCCGACCGCATCACGACGCGAAGCCGCAGCGGTCCTCGATCCGTGGGGATCCGGCGGCCAGCCCCCTGCCACGACACGCCTGCCTTGATTGCATTGGCGACAATCGTCTCGCACGTCTTCAGCGTGTAGCCTTCCACGGGGCGCCCCTCTTCGTCCTGCAGTTCGACCAGCAACCAGCCGCCCCCGCCACAATCCACATTCAACTCGAGCGCCTGGCCGTCGAACGCCAGCGGCGGTGTCACAAACTCTCCGCCAGAGAGAGACGCATCCGCCGAGATAAAACCATCCCGCCTCAGGATCGCCCGGAACAGACCGGTGTTCCAACCGTCGCGCACCTCATCATTGTGCCGACTTCCCCTCCCCGAATAGTAGATCCACATCTCGGTCTCGGTAAGCACGGGCCAGACATTGGCCATCACCATACCACCCGATGGTCCCCCATCCAGCCCCCGGCGGATAAACGGCTCCCGGTCTCCCTGACGCGACCATATAATCCCATCACGGCTCGTGAGGAGCCGAACGTCCATCGTGGCCGGGAAATCGGACGCTTCCCAATGGTAATAAGCGGCAGGCATCATAAAGTACGCATCATCCGCCTCGGGATGCTTGTAAACTGCGTTCGTGTAATAATCGACCTGCGGCCTATCCATTGACCGGGGAGGCAGAGGAGCTTCCAGGTCCAGCGCATCTCCCTCCAGGACGATCAGCGTGGGCTGCGACCAGGTCTTGAAGTCGGGCGACGTGATCCGGCCAACGGACCGATACCGCTTTCCGAGCTCCATTTCCGCCGCCTCGTCCCGTCGCTGGGTTTCGTGTACCCGCGTATAGCCGACGTAGAGGTCCAGGCTGTCATCCCAGAAGAAAACATTCTGGGTGTCGCACATCTGGTCGGGCGGATTCGGCTGGCCCTCATCATACGTCCAATGGATCCCGTCGGGTGAGTGCATAGCCCAAAGCCCCGGCTGAACACCGGCCTCGATCTCGTCATCCCTGGGATAGTACTTCGACCAGAGCCGGTAGCGCGAATCAGCGGGCGCGCGTTCGTCTATATAGACCGTCGCGCCCTGCATACTCTGACGCTCATCCAGCGGGGCAACGATGTTGTTGGCAGTGCTACCCTGGAACGGGACGAGGTGCATCTCTGGCTTCTGCCAGGAGACTCCGTCTTCGGACTCCGCATAGCAGAGACGAACCGCCCCTTCCTGCGGACCTCCCGATTTCATCTGTGCGCCGTACCAGAGCCGGAAGTGCCGTTCCCCTTCCCGGATCACCGTGTTGTACGCCCCAATCCCAAGCTTCTCCCAAGGCTTGTCCGCCCGGAGCACTGGCTCGGGGGATTGCAAAGGCGGATTCATACAGATATTGATGCCAGAGGCCCGATCGAAGAAACGCGCGTCGATGAAAAGCTGTTTCCGGCTCCCGACATGGACTGTAGCGGCCATGAGATACCCCTTCCTGTTGTCGATGCTAACTACAAAAAGTTTGCCTGATTCTGATCCTGTACATCCTTACTCACACGCAAGAGCGGCCAACAAAGCTTTGATATACCCGACTGAGTAGGCGAGCGCGTGGGTATTGCCAGCAGGCCCATCCCCTTCAAGCGTTGGATAATGGTCGGGATTCAGACAACCGTCGTAACCCACCCGCTTCAACTCGCGCAGGATCTTGAACATGTTCATATCCCCATCGTCGAGCAGGACCTCTTCGAACGCACCGGCGGTTGCAAAGCTCGCCCGTACATTTCGAAAGTGAATCTCGAAGAGACGTCCCTTTCGCCCGTAGTTGTGAATCTCGTCCAGAACGAGTGGAAGTCCTCCTGCCTCCGCGCGTGTCCCGCAACAGTAGAGATAGCCGACACACGGGTTCGGAAAGGCATCGATCACCCGGTGGAATCCCAGCCCGCCGAAGAGCGCATCCTGCGTCGGCGGGTCAGAAGGATGCATCATCAGCCTGACGCCTGCGGCTTCCGCGACAGGCACCAGCCGTTCGTAAGCCGCACAGACGCGTCTCCACCGCTGCTCCCGCACTGCTATGGCCGGCGGCTCGTCCCCTTCTGCGAGTGACAGACTGTCCCCTCGGGCAAGGTACCCGCCGCGGTGCGATGCCCGATAGTGTCCAATCATCCAGGGATCCGTGGAATAGTCGAAGTGTACCCGTCCAAGAGGATAGCCTGCTTCGCCAAGGACCCGGACGGACTCGCACGCGACGTCGAGATCCTCCTCAGCACCATCCTCTTCGTCCATGAACCGCTTCGATAAACCGGGCAAACTGATGCGATTCACCTGCAGACCCCAGGAATGAACCCGTTTCTTCATTTTCAGTGCCTCGTCCAGATCGAAGACACCACGGTCATCGGTCGGCAATGGCAGGGCATCGACGCAATCGACGCCCAACTGAGTCAACTGGCGCAACGTCGTATCGGACGGATCTTGACACCAGGTAGCTACTTTGATCATGGGAGACCTCCTAAAGATGTACATCTGAGTGGGGAGAATCGTGGACTGAACGTGAGAAGCGCTACCCCCCTTCTGGATGGCGGCCGCCGAGCAATTGAAGCAGGCGGTCGCTGGCAGACACCCGCGCATCTTCGGGAATGGGCACCCGGTTCATCCATCCGAACCGCCGGAACGCCCAGTCCACCGCGTACTGAGACTGCATCAGGTACCGCGTGCGATCCGACCTGTTCGGCGCCCCCCGGTGCCAGCACTGCGGATCCTGCACATAGATGTCTCCTGCCTTGCAGAAAACGGATACGGGACCACGCCCCTCGAACTCCGGATTCTCCTGACTGTTCGGATCCTTGCCCGAAAGGTGGCTTCCAGGGACGTACTGTGTGGGACCATGTTCGATCCGCTCGATATCACTCAGTGCCATTTGCACGGTAATCCAGAGCACTGGCGGTCGAATCCGGGGATCGTGACGGGGCACGCTCTCCGGGACGGGAAAGTGGACCGCACCATCCACGTGCCACCTTTCGATCGCCACGCCGGACTGGTTTCGCAGCACATTCTGTCCACAGAAGCGGCAGTTGGGTCCGACAATCGCCTCAGCGAGGCTCAAGATCGGTTCCCGAAGAAGCATCTCCCTGAAAATTCCGTCCAGCGCGATCGTGTTTCGCAGGATAAACGGTTGATCCCCCTCGCCGTGCATTTGCACGTAGCGGCGGTCGTGCAAGCCGGGGTCTTCCTCTTCCGCAAGCACAGGATCGTCGAGAAGCGCATCCGTTCGGTCTCGCAGCGCCTGCATTTCACCAGCTTCGAGCACGCCGGGGATATGCGCGAAACCGTCCCTGTGGAAACGGTCGATGATCTCCTGGGTAGTCTCTTCTCCGAAAGGCTCGCCGAATTGGATCGGACTCGACAATGGAATCCTCCTTGAAATGGCCTGAAAGATACGTCCGGCTTCGTCCAAACGGAACCGGAATGTATCATCAAAAAAATAATACCTACAACAACTCAAGTCAAAACGTTTGATCTTCTTTTTTCCCTGCAAGCTCCCCATAAGACAACTCGCACGTCCCCGTATCGCACGCCACGCGGCCTGAAAGGTGGCGATACCGCGCAATCAATGCATATCCCGCCCGAAAAACGAGATTCAAAACCGGCACGCGGTACAACCATGCAAACAAATGGAAAGGCGGCAGCCTGCGATAGATTTGATACACGGCATCCGCACCCACATAAATATCCTCTTTGCCCACCACCAGACGCATACCCGTATTAAAATCCGACGACGCCAGCTTTGGAAAATGGTCTTCAATCCCCTGCGTCTGCCTGGGCAAATAATCAAACTGACTGCGCTTGTCTTTCTTTTTTATACGGCGAACACTCCAGATACAAAAACGACATTCGCCGTCATATACAACAATCGGTTTTTCCATCACGCCTCCGCGAAAAACCTAACTCCTCGGATAAAACACATCCACCAGAGTCTCCACATCATCCCATGCGCACAAAAATCGCTCTTCAAATCCGCGATGGATATTGTGCTCGACCTCTGTCTCGTCGGGCAACGGGAACACAATCGTCTCTCGATCGGCCTCAATAGACGCATTCACCGCCAGACTCATCTCCTGATCCAACCGCCCCATCGCAGCACCGTAATCTGGCTCGCGATCTTCTCGAACGGCATTGGCGATACTCAACAACTCATCTGCCACGGCCACTTGCCCTTCACTCAGTGCATAGTTTGCAAATGGATTCTCCCACGCAATCGCGCCGCCGGGCAACTCATAGCGAATCTCGCGCAACACATTTACCCCATCTACCGTTTCCGTCACGCGCACGGGTTCATAAGCCACGCCCTGTGCGCCGGTTTCCAATTCATCCTTTGGGACAACATAGACATTGCCATCCACAATGCTACCCGCTGTTCCATCAATCTCATCCATACCCGCTTGCTTGCGCCCGAGTGAACGCGCGTGAATCACATTGGAATACACCATCAGCGCGGCCACATCATTGTCAAATTCCAAAAAACTCAAACTCCATCTTTCCAACTCGTGATGCCGCTTCATGCGATCTATATGTGGAATCACAGGCGTTGTATGGCTCAACCCAATCACCTGCCTGGGATTGCCGCCGGCCAGCACGCGCAACAAACTCATCCCGTGATACCCCCCCTCGTGACATATCCGATAGATCCGTCCAATCTCCCCAATGACATCTGATACGAGCACCTTCTTCTTTAACCGCTCAATCGGCGCGCGATAATAATTCTCGGCCACCTCCAGATAAACGCCCGCATCTCGCGCCGCTCGAATCATCATATCTGATGCCGGTCGAGTCATAGCAATAGGCGTCTCCACAACCTGATGCACACCCGCTTGCGCCAAAAAACAGCAAATCGCATGGTGCGCCACGCCTGGCACCACCACATCGGCAACATCGATATCTTCATTATCGACCAGGTCGCGCACACTCGTATAAGCCCTTACCCCGTGTTCTGCTGCCAAACTCTGGGCTGTTTCCTCCTCCTTATCGCAAATGGCAACAAAGTCAAAAACATCTGCCAACTGCACAATCACGGGCAAATGCGCCCCTGCGCCGCGCCGTCCAGCGCCCACAAGTGCAATTTTGAGACGATCCATAACATCCCTCCAATAAAGTTTGTTTTCGCCATTCTGCTACCGGTCTAACATCAATCTGCTTGCGGAATTTTTATCTTAACCTATCTTTGCGATAAATCAAACAATAATCAACACAAAAGAGGAGCAGGTCATGTCGCAAAACAAAACCATTGGGGGTGGGGGCTTTCACCACGTTGCAATTCGCGCCCACGACTTTGAAGCATCCGTAAAATTTTATACCGAAGCGATGGGATTTCAAAAAAAAATTTCCTGGGGTGAAGGCAAAAGACGCGCCATCATGCTCGACACCGGAGATGGGAATTACCTCGAAATTTTCGCCAATGGCACAGACGAACCCAAACCGGAAGGGTCCATTATTCACTTTGCTCTGCGCACCAGCGATTGCAACGCTGCCATAGAACGCGCCAGAGCAGCCGGTGCCCAAATCACCGTAGAACCCAAAGACGTCGAAATTCCCAGCGAGCCCCACAAAACCCCTGTACGCATCGCCTTTTGCAAAGGTCCCGATGGCGAAATCATCGAATTTTTTCAAAACGAATTGACGTGATCAACTTACATTTGCCGGGGAAAAGGAAAAATCATGAACAAAATTATACCTGTTTTGTGTCTGATATTCGCAATCGCCGCATGCGGTGACGACAATCCCGCCGATTCGGGCCGACCCGTAGTCAATCAAACATTTAATCTGTCGAGTGGATCAATTGAAGACTTTAGCTTTACCGTTGACACCGACTTACAGCAAAACGTCATCCTCCAGGGCGAATTTAGCGTTGAGAACGGCACCATTCAGATGGCTGTTATGGGCGAAGACCAGTATCAAACCTGGATAGAAGGGGGCACGCCCACAGTGCTCTACAGCCCGGGCGAAACATCTGGAGAAACCTTTCGCTTACCCATTTACGACAGTGACACCTACTACATCGTTTTTCGCAATGCGGGTGCAAATACCGTAACAGTCGAAGCCGAAATTTTCCTGCTCAGTACTACCGAACAAGATGTTTAGACTACCTGGGAAAATGCCTTCCCGTGCTTATCAGATATGCGTCACCTGAAACGCATTTCTATCCCTATTTTCCGATTGACGAGACAAGAAGAACCAGTTATAATTACT
>JAPPAB010000142.1 GCA_026705765.1 Gemmatimonadota bacterium | reverse complement strand
AGTCCAGAAGCCAGGACCACCAGCAATTCCGACCGCGTTAATGCCCAGGTTGAGCGCCGATGATTTGCCAGCAAGTTGCATATACACAAAATCAAAAAGGGATAGTAGAGCGCTACGGGAAAATGGCTGCGGCTGATATTGGATCCCGATGTGTAATACGGCATCCACTCATTCCACAGCACACTGACCAGGATCATGGCGACCGACGCAATAGCGGTTCGATAGGTGCGCAAACCCCTGTCGAGCGGTTTTTGTGTATGTGCTAATTCTGCCATGGTAGGAATGTCCGCGGATTTCACGTAAAAAAGGGAGCCGGTCAAAAACTGGCTCCCTTTTCAAAATGGCGGGGAATACATCGCAATAATCTAAAAGCCCGCCTGAAGCGTCAAGCGGTTGACACCGTCAAATACGCCAAAATCGGTGTACGCATAATCCACGCGCAAAGCGAGGGTGCCCAGGTCGCGGCCAAAACCGACGCCCAGAGAGATGCCCTGCTCATCGGTTGGCGTTATATATCCGGCGCGCAAAGACAGGGTTTTCATAATGGTATAATCCACCCCGATTTTGACTTGTTCGGAAAAGTCGCGTGGGCGCTCGGTATCTACCGATAGGATTATGGAATGGGTATCCTTATCCATATCCGTGAGATCGATCAAATCCATCGCCAACCCCATGCGGAATGTCAGCGGCAATTCAAAACTCTCCTCGCTGTACTTGTTTTCCTGAGAGAAGTTTCGCGTGTTCAGTGCCAGTGTCAGGCTCTTATATCCCGTCCAGTAGAGCACGCCAAAATCGACAATGGTCGAGCGCTCGCTAAAAGATTTATTTACAGGCGATGCGCCTTCAAGCCCCACGGGAACATCGCCGAACGATTGCTTGGCGATGCGTATATTGCCGCCCACTGAAAAGCGGTCGGTAATTGCGCGGGCATAACCGAGTCCGATTGCCCAGGCAGATGGGCTATACGTGCCCACGTCGAGGAAGCCCTTTTCGTTGTCCGCGCGAATGGTGCGTTCAAAATCGCCGTAATCGACGGCAACCATCGACAATCCGAAAACGCCCCAATCCGTATTCAATGCGACACTTCCCATATTGTAGGTCACATCTGCGATCCACTGGATCTGCCCGGCAGAGAGTTGAAACTTGCGCGTGGCATACGCCATTGATGCGGGGTTGTAAAACATCGCCGATGACCCCACCCTCAATGCGGAATACGCATCGCCCATGGCGGCAGCGCGCGCATCGGGCGATACGCTCAAAAACTTAAAGCCCGCTTGTGCGCGGCGTTCGCGCGGGAGATCCTGTCCCGGTTCGGGCACGGGAAGGTCGTCTGGATCTGTCGTATCCACCGGGTCCTGTGCATAGAGCGGCGTCAGACACATCAGACTCAGCGCGACATAAGTAAGAAATTTTCTGGTCATTGGAATACTCCGTTCTTAACGAATAATGACGAATTTTTTGATTATCTTTTCGCCGGTCTGAAGGTCTGTGATCACGGCAAAATAAATACCGCTTGTAATCACCTGATTCGATTCTGTGGTCAGGTTCCAAAATTCATCCCCTGTGCCGTCTGTGTGCTCAATAGTGAAAATCGATTCTCCCAGTTCGCTGAAGATCTGGATGGTGCATTCTCCGGGAATTTCGAAGAATGCCAGCTTGTCCTGCTGGTCTGGGAATCGAATATTCTGATCGGCTTCCAGTACATAGGGATTGGGCACAACGCGCACGTCACTCATGACACCTCCGGGCGGACGCTTCAAAAACGCGGGATCATAGGTCTGCGTATAATACCGGCTGCTTTTCAGCACACTGCCTGTCGGCGTCATTCCCGTTCCATCGTTGTTCACTGCACCAACGGATTGGATATAGTAGAAATAACTGATGCCGCGCACCACGTCCGTGTCTGCGTATTCGCGTGCCTCTGCCCCCAGGGTGGCGATTAATTGATATTCCCAGCGGTCATCCACATTGCCTTCATAAAAATTGCGCGTACGCCAGATCTCAAAACCCGTGTGATTGGCATTGGCAAAGGTATCCCAGGAAAGCACAATTTGATCAGAACCGGACTGCACATTGAAAACTCTGGGCGGTAGTGGGGGATGCGGAATATTATACCCCGATTCCCAGTTCGCAGTAGCTCTGCGGATCATCTGGTAGATGGAATCCCGGGTGCCCAGTACCCAGCGGTTCTTCGTGTGGGTCTGCCCATTGAAGGTAATGGGGAGTGTATCGTCATAACCAGAATCTTTGTAAGCCGTGCCCACTGCAACAGATACGTCCCGATTCAACCCGTGCATACCTTCAATCCAGACCATACTGACGCTTTCGCCCGGCGGCAGTGTGTAGGGACCAAAGGCAAACCACGGTACCATACCACCACTTCTCATGCGAGAGACATCAGTTTGTGCACCCATGCGTTCGTACCACGATTCATCATCGAAAGGACCCGCAGGCTCCGGCGGTGCTGACCGGTCGGCTTCGTGCGGAAAAAAGTGTCCATCAGTGCCCGGGTTGCCATATTCGGCATAGCTCAGGTCCGGGTGCATAAAATGGTACGTGTCTGCCATCTGTTCGGCATCGCCAAACGACGGGTTGCTAATCGAGTCGCCGCCGCGGTGAAAGCCCGTACTCCTGGGCTGGCCAGGATCATTCGTCGGATCTGATGGGCTTGTATCTGCGTGCAAGATCGCGCGGGTCAGCATATAAGCACCGCCGAGCCGACCAATGGAATCGCCTTCTGTAATCCGATAGTTAGCATTTCCGCGTCCACCTCGCCAGATAGGTCCTCCAATGCGGTTCAGGAAGGACACATTCGTACCATTGCCGATCCAGCCGAGCGTGGCGCGTATGCCTTCCCATTTGCCCAGAGGCTCCTTGCCGTCGCCCACATAATCCCACATTGTGCCCGAGACACCCGCGCCCGTAACCCCGCGCGGCCCCCAGAGGTGCTCTTTAGCGGCAAAGGACAACATCATCTCGTTCGCGGTTTGATCGGGCAATTCGATCTCTTCATCGGCATCGACATTGCCCGTATTTGTCCAGGTCATTTCCCGGATGTGGTAGTCATCGTGATAGGGATTGGAAAATGCGTATATCTTCTCTTCCCATGTGATCCCCACATTGGAATTGGCACCGCGAACAATCATGCGATCTGATGGAATAGAAGGATCGACGCGGGTCAATACTGTGGGCCGAGAAAAAGATTGAAACCCATCGACAAACACGTCGGGTTTGTCAAACTTGCCAATCAGTTCCATGGGCAATGCAAAGTGTTCGCCCAGGTCAAATACGCGCGGTCCCGCACGGGCGACCTTAAATGGCCAGGGTTGGCCATTCTCATCGGTAAAATCTTTTACTCCAATATAGTGACGCGAACGCACATGGGTTCCACCTTCTCGAGCATAAATACCGGGCCAGTATTTCACACGTGCCCGAAACGGGGGTCGTGTGATTGAAGGCTCTGTGCCTGTCGATGCGTATCGATAGTGATAATCGCCCACATCCAGCCACATTAGTTCCGCCTGCGCCTGCACTTCGGTTGGCTGACCAAAGAACACCAGAGCCACAAGTGCAAAAGCTGTTCCGACCAGCGGTTTTAACAATCTGTTCATTACAATGTCTCCTGTTGAAACCACAGATAAACTCTGTGGTTGCGTTTGAATTTAGAACGAGAACCGCAAGCCCAAACGCACGCGCCGTGGGTTCAAGAACCAGATAGAGTCGTTGTTGGGCATGTCGATATACAGCTTATTGTCCAGCACTTCATTTACAAAGTCCTGATTTGCCTGCGCCCAGTTTCCGTTTTGATATTCGTGATATTGTCCGGTTTCCTGAACATACCACAACACGCGGCGGCCGGGTTCGAGACCCGTGGGCAGTACAGCCGTGATTTCCGCATCGCCGGGCAATCCATTGGCGGGCAAATCGCTGGCTGTATTGACAATTTCAATGGGCACAAAATCCGTGCCGTAATCTCTGAAACTGCCGGGCGAGTCATTGCCGGGAATGAACTGATAGGGCGGTTCAAACTCGCCAAATGTGTCTTCTGGCAAATGCAGGGATACCATATAGAATTCCCAGTCTTCGAGCCCCGGGTTGGCAGAACTGCTATTGAGTCGCTTGAGATTAAACACATTATCGACGTCTAAAAAGAACATGGCCCTGACGCCCATCATCGCAAACTGCTTGGTCAGGCGCAGATCCATATTCCTGATACTCGTGTATTGAACATTTCTGATCAAACCGGGGATATCGCCACCTTCTGGCCCATACCAGTTGCTGTACTGACCCGCTCGCCAACGGCCCACGAAAGACATATCCCACTTGCCCAGGGGATAAAACTTAGAGACCTGGGGACCAAAGTCGCGCGGCGTGTAAACTTCCAGCGACAATCTGGCGAAGGGTCGGCTGGCGGGCCGGCTTTGATAGTGCCGCGTAGAGGTCGCATCAAAAGTGGCTTGCTCTAAGCGATTTTCAAATATCTGGCGCCGACCAAAGTTGCCGTCCTTAGTTTGCAGATACGTATAGTTGACTGATCCGCCAAACCACTTGCCCCTGTGCTTTCTAATGGTTATTTCAAAGCCCCGGATATCGTCGTAGTTGAGGGGTTCAAAAAGGTTGTAAGCTACGGTTTGGTCCAGATTGGTGTAAGCCACGCCAATTGACTGGTCGTCGTTGGCCTTGTAATATCCGGTCAGGCGCAGCAAATACCGATCAAACAAATTCTGCTCAAAGCCAAGTTCGTAATTGATCGTGCGCGGCATCGGATGATTGGGATTGCCAATCCGAGAGACTGCGCCCGTATTTATTTCATCTACGAGAAAGAGATTGTGCGGGTTCAGCATCTGGCGGAAGTGCCCGTAGTTAAAAAACAATTTGCTATCTGCTGTCACCGGGAATGAAATACCCAGGCGCGGGCTTAAATAAGACAGGGTCTTAACAGGTGCCTGTTCGAGTTCTGCCTCGAGATTGTCTTTGCCAACTTTAGGCCCAAACGCATAGGAGAAATCGTCATAAACCCACCATTCGCCGCTCCCATTCCAGCGATCCCAACGCACCCCCAGGTTTGCGATCATCGCATTGAATTCGAGCTTGGTCTGCACGTATCCGGCAAATTGGTTTGGGGTGCGTTGCCAGATGTATTTGGGTGCCGCATTGTTTTTGAAGAAAGGCTGTGCATTTTCGTGCTTGACATCGTAATCACTGGCGATCCATTCAAAACCCGCCTTAAACTGCGCGACCTGATTGCGCTGGCTGGTAATGTCAAAACGCGTTGTATAGGCTACGACTTCAGAGTCGTCGCGTCCATTGGCCCAGTGTCCCCCCAAATACAGGCCGTCAACAAAGACTTCATTTTTCATAAAATAGCCATCGGGTGCAGCCGTCAACCCGATGTGGTTCTGCGTGACCTCTGAAACCTGTAAAGACGGACTGGGAGGCGCAAAGTCCGGATTGCGGGGAATGGTATTTTCAACAGCCGTCAAATCGCGGTCTGGATACTTTTCGGTCAAAAAGTCCGATTGCATCCTCTGCAAGCGAAACTCGTAAAATGTTCTGGGGCTCAACACATGTGAAAAGCTAAGGCCGATATTATTGCGCTTGATCTGAAGCGTGTTCTCGTGGTGATTTGCCCAAATCAGGTCAGCATCATTAAGACCCATTTCCTGATTGCCGCGCCACATGTTGGGAAAGCCACTTTTGTTCGGATTTAAGCCATATTCTTCACCTGTCATCGCCTCGACACTCAATTTCATGCTACTGCGAATATCCGACGTGACCTTTACGCGGCCCCAGTCGTTTTCGTATTCATCGATATTGCGCGGCATCATATAGGCTCTGCGCTCGCGCTTGCCCGAAGCAAAGAATCTCAGACCGCCCAGTTTTTCGCTCAATCCCGGAATCAAGGGACCACCAAAACCCAGATCGATATCGAAATCCGCATTGCGAACTTCGAGGTCTTTGCGGCGATACCACTCGAACAATTCTGTAATCACTGCGTCATCAACTTGCAGTTCATCGACTGGTAAAGTCGATTCATCCGCGCCCGTGTCTCTCACGCCCACGCCGTGATAGGGATCAGTAGGGGTGGCAGCCCATCTTTGTACAATGGTATTCCACCCGGTCCAGACTCGGTATTGACGCCGCGTGTACACATCCCAGGGGCTTTCGGGCGAATGGGTGCCCACGTTCTTCACAGCGGGATCTGTAAATGGCCGCCAAAAAAAGCCATTGGGATGGTTTGGCAACGGACCAAAATAATCGCGCTGTGCGCCGCTGTGTCGCAACAACACATCGCCGTTGTAGCGTCGCTTGTCGCCTTCTTTGGTTACAATATTGACCAGGCCCGAGCGCACGTTGCCGTATTCGGCGTTGAACCCACCCGACTGCACGCTCATTTCTTTGATTGAGGTATAACTCACCGTGGAGTACGGTTCGTTGTTGCGCCCATCGCGCATGGACAGACCATCGACCGAAAAGGCGATCTCATTAAAATTGCTGCCTCGAATCGAGAGTTCGCCATTGGCAGAGGCGAGAACCCCTGCTTCTAATCGCACGACTTCGTTCACGCTGGTCACTGGCAGGGTTTCGACATCCTGCGCGGAGATATTGGCGACATTGGCGGAAATATCGGGCTGCACCACCGGGAGTTCGGCAACTACCGTGATCTCTGCCAGTTCAATAGTCTCTTCGACAAGACCGAAGTCACCGGAGAAATTCACCGTTGTGGTCAAGTCGATAAAGACCCGCACATTGGTTTGCGTGGCTTTGTGATAGCCGACCATACTCGCGCTGACGGTATAAGAACCCGGCGGCACATTGATGATGAAATAATTGCCATCGGGATCAGTGACTGCGCCCAATGTGGTGCCTTCAATGACGACATTGGCACCGGGCAGGGTTTCACCTGTGGATTTCTCCACGACCTTGCCCGCAATTTTACCGGTTGATCCGGCAAAAACAGCACTGGCTGAGAATGCCAGGGCTGTGAACAAAAAGAAAAACAGACTTAATCGCTTCATAGACTTCCTCCTGTGATGAAAGGGGACAGTTGCGCTGTTTCGTATTGGAATTGAATCAGATTGCCCGAAATTGAAGGGAGACAATCTGTTGCGATGCAAAACTAAGACTCCTTAAAGTATCATTTTACAAAAAAAAATCAACAATAATTGTGACATTCAGTAGTCAGCAGGTCAGCCCATTTGCAACTGCATTGTTTTAGACAAATTAGAAGGTCACTTCGTTCCCATGCAAATTGTAATAAATTGTTAAAATTGTTACAGTTTGTACACTCAAAAGGATCGGATTTTCTACACGCGATAAAATACGTCTCCATCTGGTCTGGGGCGATGAAGTGGACATTCGGCAGGGCACGATCTGTCGCAGGGATACTGGTCTTCTAAGGCGTCCCAAACATGGGCCAATGCGCGATCGAGGGTGGTGTAAAATCGGTCGCGGCCGATTTCTTCGAGTACGTCCGCGCGGTTGAGCGCGTCCAGGATCTGTTTTTTGGTATGCGTGAAGAGTACCTCAATACCGGCCTCGTGTAGCCGTTGCACTACGCCGACCAGCATTTCTTTTCCAGTTGCATCAATCTCATTTACGCCTTCGGCATCGACAACTACATAGCGCAATTTGGGATCGCGGATTCGTTCCAATACAGTGTCTTCAAATGCGCCTGCACTGCCGAAATACAATGAGCCATCAAATCGGATGGTGGCTATTGCATCGCACAATTCCAGATTGTGTTCTACTGCGTCTCGAAACGCGCCATCGGGATGGCGGGCGAGGAATGCCACGCGCGGTTTCATCGTGCGATAGAGATAGAGGGCGAGTGATAAGGTCGCACCGATCAATATGCCCTGGTCCAGGTGTGGCGCGAAGATGAGGGTGAGCGCAAATGTAGATATGGCGACAATGCCATCGTGTTTGTGTACTTTCCACGCGCTTACAATGGGTTTGACGTGAATCAGCGCGGTGACAGAGACGATGACGATTGCCGCTAAGGTGGATAGGGGCATGTGGTATAGGAGTTGGGTGAAGAAGAGGAGTAGCAGGATGACGACCAGCCCGGCGATGACAGATGCAAAGCCGGTTTGTCCGCCAGCGCGCAATGTGACGGTTGATCGGACAAAAGACCCGGAGACGGGAAAACTCTGAAAAAAACTGCCGGCGATATTGCTCAATCCCTGTGCGAGCAATTCCTGGTTGGCGTCAATGCGTTGACGGGTTTGCGTGGCGATGGCTTTGGCAATTGAAATGGTTTCCAGATATCCAATGAGTGCGATGGTTATGGTGGCGCTGAGAATATGCGGTACGATACCCCAGTCAATTATTGGCAGTGCAAATGCGGGAATGCCTTCGGGGATGTTGCCCACGACCTGTCCGCCGTAATTTTGTTCGAATCCAATGAGATAGGAAACGCCTGTTGTTGTGATGGCGACAATTAGCACACCCGGAATTTGCGGGCTGATGCGGCGCAAAATAAATAATAATGCGATGGCAGAGAGGCCCATGATCAGGGTGGGGGAGTGAGAGCCAGCAGAGATGACGTCCCACATGCGTATCATGCGTTCGTAATGTGCTCCGCCGCGTTCTACAGTGACGCCAAATAATTTGTCGATTTGCGATGTGCCGATGATGATGGCTGCGGCATTGGTAAAACCGAGTACCACCGGATGGGAGAGAAAGTTCACCAATACGCCCAGGCGCAATACGCCCAGTCCAAATTGCAACAGGCCAACCATGAGAGCCAGCAGGATCGCATAGGCGATATACGCCTGTTCATCAACTGCGAGTTGTCCCAATTCAGAGGCGACCATCAAGGCGACGAGTGCGACTGGTCCTGTGGAGAGTTGGCGAGAAGACCCGAAGAGGGCGCTGACGATGATGGGTACAAATGATGCATAGAAGCCGTAGTAGGGCGGCATCTCGGCCAGTTGGGCATTGGCCATGGCCTGTGGGATCAAGACCAGCGACAGGGTGATGCCCGCAATAATATCGGCGCGCAGGATGTGCCGGTCTTTGAGTTCTCCAATCCAGTTGAGAAAAGGCAGATAGCGATGAAGTAGTGAATTTGACATGCGTATTCCATATTGTATGGTTGTTTTATCCGGATATTTAATCTGCTCAACGCGAGGGGAAAGTGCAAGGATAAAGTCACGGAGGGTGTAAAAGTGCTATACATCCCTCCAATTTGTTTGTATTATGCTTTCATTGGTCTCATGCCGTTTTCCATTGGGGAGTATAAATCAGATACAAAGGAGGGTCTATGTCTTCTAAAAAATTTTGTCTGTTCACCGTGCTTCTGGGTCTGTTCATGGCCGGTTATGCATTTGCACAGGGGGCAGCGTCGGGTGAATCGGATGGCGCTATACAGATATTTATCGCCGCATTAAATGAACATCTGGGGGCTGCAGCCAATTTTCTGTTTTCGGTTTTTTTCTTTGATTTTGGTTTGGGCTTACCACTGATAGTTATTGTGCTGACCGGGGGGGGCATCTATTACTCTTTTTATTTTGGTTGGATCACGTTTCGCGGATTCAGGCATTCGCTCAATGTGATTCGCGGGCGATATGATCACCCCGATCATCCGGGTGAGATTTCGCATTTTAAGGCATTGACCAGTGCGCTGTCTGCAACGGTGGGATTGGGGAATATTGCGGGCGTTGCCATTGCTGTGAGTGCCGGTGGTCCCGGTGCTGTTTTCTGGATGGTCGTCACGGCCTTTTTTGGTATGGCTTCAAAGCTGGCATCCTGTACGCTGGCGGTTATGCACAGAAAAATCCATCCCGATGGCCGCGTGTCGGGTGGCCCGATGTATTATCTGGAGCACGGTCTTTCAGGAAAAGGTCTCAGACCATTGGGACGGACATTTGCCGTCATATTTGCCCTGTTGACGATTGGCGGTTCTCTGGGTGGCGGCAATATGTTTCAGGCAAATCAGACGGTTGAAATTCTCGGCACTGTGGCCGAAGAATTTAAGACATATAAATGGGTGATCGGGCTTTTTCTGGCATCGCTGGTCGCTATTGTGATTATTGGTGGTATTAAGCGCATTGGCAATGTGACATCGCGCATTGTGCCCTTTATGTGTGGACTATATGTTCTCACGTCTATCCTTATTATTCTGTCGCATATTACCGAAGTGCCCGCGCTTATTGCGAATATTATTGCACAGGCATTTACGCCAGAAGCTATGTATGGTGGCTTCCTGGGAGTTCTGGTCCAGGGGGTACGCAGGGCGGCTTTTTCAAATGAGGCTGGTCTGGGTTCTGCGGCATTTGCCCACGCAGCGGCGCAGACCGATGAACCCGCGCGTGAAGGTATGGTTGCGATGATCGGTCCTTTTATCGACACCGTTATTATATGTTCGATGACGGCATTGGTCTGTATGATTACGGGTGCGTATCAGTTGGCTGAGTTTCAGGGACAGAGCGGGTCTCTCGTAGGAGCCAAAATGACGGCTGCGGCATTTGATTCGTTTATTCCCGGAGCGCGTTATGTGCTCGCATTTGCGGTGATGCTTTTTGCGTATTCGACGATGATCTCCTGGTCTTATTACGGCGAGCGTGCGTGGGAATATCTTTTTGGTTTGAGATCCATTCTGGCGTATCGCATTATTTTTGTGTGTTTTGTGTTTATCGGTTCGGTCACTGCATTAAAGAATGTACTCGATTTTTCCGATGCGATGATCCTGGGCATGGCGTTTCCGAATATTATCGGCGGCATTATCTTAAGCCCGCAGATCAAGGCAGTGCTCAAAGAATACTGGGGGCGTTACAAGGCGGGTGAGTTGACGGTGTATAAATAATTGAATTGTGAGGTAAGATAAAACGGGTTCGCCTTTGGGGGGAACCCGTTTTCTATATGGTGAAGGGAAATGAACAATTTTTCAAATATCGCTGTGATTGGTGCGGGTATTGTGGGGGCGTCAATCGCGTTTCACTTGGCGAGACGCGGTGCAAAGGTCACGCTGATCGATGCGGGTGAACCTGGGAAGAAATCGGCAGTTCAACCAGCAACCGCGGTATCTTTTGCATGGATGAATGCGCGCGACAAAAATCCCAGACATTATCACCTTTTCAACCGACGCTCGTTGGATATGTGGGCGCGATTTGTCGAGCGATTGGGCATTCCTCAAAGTGCGACATGGGGCGGTGAATTGCGGTGGGCTTCTACGGATGATGGGGCGCGAGAAATTGTGGAACGCGCAGGCGTTTTGCAGTCGTGGGGATATCCCATCCGTCTGCTGAATGGGGAAGAGGTTAAAGTATTAGAGCCGCGTTTAAGGCCAGGCGTTGTGACGGCAGCTTCTTATACGGATATAGAGGGACACGCGGATACAGGGGTTGTTGTTGGAGCATGTATTGAACGGTTGCGAGAATGGGACGCGGATATTTTTTTTGGGACACACGTCACAGGGCTGGCGCGTTCGGGGCCGGATATAGCGGCTGTGGTGACGGATAGGGGAGAGATTGCGTGTGATGCGGTCGTGCTTGCCGGGGGTGCAGAGACGGCAAGTCTTGCGGCAATGGCAGATATCGATGTACCGATGTATTACACGTTTGGATGTACGATTTTGACAGAGCCTGTGCCGCCTGTTTTTGAAAATGCATCGGTGGTGCATTCGCCCCGCGATTGTCCTCCGCAGACCAATTTCAGGCAGTTGCCCGATGGTTCGGTGATGCTTCACGGCGGGGCGCACGGTCGGGTGTACGATGGCGGTTCGCTTGGGCAGTACGATGAAGAAGTGCAGCGGGTGGTCGATGCGGTGGCGCGTTTTTTGCCTGCGATTGAAGGCGTGCCCGTGCGCGAGGTACGGCGCGGGCGTCGGCCGATTCCAAAGGACGGACACCCGATTCTCGGATTTTCCCAACGGGTTCCAAATCTCTATTTGTCTGTGACACACAGTGGGGTTACGCTTGCGCCTTTAATCGGCGAATGTGCGGCGATTGAGATTTTGGATGGTGCTCGAATAGATTTTTTGAGGCGATATCGCCTCGAGCGGTTTTTACAGTGATTCCTCACATATCCGATATTTGAACAACTTCGCCCGTTTCTATTGATCGGTTTACGGCCATGACGACTTCCTGTGTTTTGACGGCATCGGCATAGGTGGTTTTGAGTGCGGAGTCGTCGCCTTTGCGCACGGCATCTATAAAGTCATTGTCCATGTCTTGCCAGTAATCGTTTTGCACTTCGACCCGTTCTGAATTGCCATTTTGAATGATGGTGATGGATCTGCGCTCGCGATATTCGATGTTCATGTCTTTGGTGAAGATGTCAATGCCGCCTCTGCCTCGCCCGCCCGATAGAAAACACGCGGAGAAGATGGTGGCGGCCAGACCGTTTTCAAAAACGAGCGTGGCTGCGCTGCTGTCTTCGATGTTGTAGTCGGGCACATCGGTCATCAGCCCCGTACGTCCAGCCGCATAGACGGATTTTACGTCGCCAAAGAGATACCGCGCCATGTCGGTGACGTGAATGGTTTGCTCAACGGCCTGTCCGCCGGACATTTCTTTGCGTCGCCACCAGGGCACTTGCGGCATCCCTCCCATCCAGTATCCCATCGCCATGCCAACGGGGCGGTCTTTGAGCAGGTCTTTTGTCTGTGCGATAATGTCTAAATAGCGTCCTTGAAATCCAACGCACGATACGACGTTGTTTTTGCGAATGGCCGCATCGACTTCGCGGG
Source organism: Gemmatimonadota bacterium (assembly GCA_026705765.1). Classification (NCBI taxonomy): domain Bacteria; kingdom Pseudomonadati; phylum Gemmatimonadota; species Gemmatimonadota bacterium. The sequence continues at coordinate 30,094 of JAPPAB010000142.1, read as the reverse complement.
CTTTTTCCATTGTGACAGATACGGGTTTTTCCACGAAGAGGGCTATGCCTTTTTCGGCGGCCATGATTTCCTGATCTTCGTGTGCAAAGGGCGGAATGCACACGTATAGCGCGTCCATTTCTTCGTTTTCGAGCATTGTTTTGTAATCTGTATAGACCGTCGCATTCCATTCTTCGGCGGCTTTTGCGACGCGGTCTTCTTCCAGGTCACACATTGCCACCACTTCTACGTCATCCATACTTTTCAAATGTTTTCGGTGGGGGCGCGATATGCCGCCAGTTCCGATAAATCCTACTTTTACGGCCATTTTTTTCCTTTCTATGAAGTTCTAAAAAACATGGATAGACCGAATTATCTCGTCTATCCATGTTTGAATTGGGAGAAATGGACTGGAGGAATTATTTCTCCAGTGTCTTTTTCAATTCGAGAATCGACTGTTCCAACTGTTTCATCGCTTCGCCCGCGGTTGTCCAATCCCACTTTTGAAGCGATTCCCGCACGCGCTGGAATTGCATATCTGCTTCTGATGCCAAATCTGCCGCGGTGCGTTCAGCGGGTTGTTCTGATGTGGTCTCGAATGTTTCTTCGGAACTTGAAGTCCCCAGGGTTTTCCCCGCATCAGAGCCAAACAGTTCGTTGAGTGCCTGTTCAAATGTATCGCGCATGATGACTTGCCCGCCAAATGCGACGATCACTTGCTTGAGTTCGGGGATGGCTGTGCTTTGCTGGAGTTGACGCGGTGGTTGTCCTTGCTGGGGCTGTCCACCGCCTTCGCCTTCGAAACCCTGTTGTGGCAATTGATTGGATTCCTGGCGGGCTTGCAGGTAGATGGGTTCAACGTACAGGAAAGATGATTCGATGGGTACGGCCAAAAGGTTGCCGCGAATGACTTCGGAGCCGCCCTGTCCCCACAGGGTGAGTTGGCTCGATATATCTGGCTGCTGATCGATGCGGGCTTCGAGTTGCATCGGACCGAAGATGAGTTTTTCTTTGGGCAGGAGATAGACCAGCAAGTCACCGTAGTTTTCCCCGTCGCATCGCGCGGCAAGCCAGCCGATCATGTTGTCCTTTTGGGCGGGTGTGAAGGGCACGAGCAGAAGAAATTCCTCGCGTTCTTCACCGGGAAATTTGACGATGATATAATACGGTTCCATCGGTTGTGTGCGGTCGTTTTGGCCGTAGATCTCATTTGGGATTTCCCACAGGTCTTCCTGGTTGTAAAACACCTGCACTTCCTGCATGTGATATTCGCGATACATCGTCGCTTGAATGCGGAAGAGGTCAACGGGATAGCGCACATGGGCGCGCAAATCTGCAGGCATGGTGTCAATTGATTTGAACAGGGTGGGGAATATCGCGGCATAAGCGGCAATCACGGGTTCATCTTCTGCCTGATAAAAGGTGACAGAACCGTGATAGGCATCCATAACGACTTTGACCGAATTGCGGATGTAGTTGATCTGCGACCTTCCCATGCGTTTGGAATAGGGATACATGTTGGTGGTCGTGTACGCATCTAAGATCCAGTACAGACGGCCTTCAGAGATAACGAGATAGGGGTCGGAGTCGAAGAAGAGGAAAGGCGCGATCTCGCGTGCGCGTTGGGCGATCTGCCGGTGGTACATAATTTTGCTCTCAGGTAAGATGTAGGTACTCAAGAGCAGGTTGGGATCCATCATGCGAATGGTAAATGCCAGGCGGTTGATGAAACTGCCCATGGGCACCCCGCCATTGCCTTCGTAGGTGGTAAACGCATTGCCATCGCGCTGGGGATAGTCAAATTCTTCGGCGCTGGTTTTGACGACCACGTTGCCATAGGTGCGTTCGCCATAGTAGATTTCAGGTCGGGAGATTTGTAGCTCTGCCGCGTCGGACACCGGGGGAATATCTTTGATCATAAACGCGGGCAAACCCTCGGGCGTGACGTGGGTAACCGGGCTCATGGCAACCCCGTATCCGTGTGTGTATTGCAGGGTTTCATTGACCCAGTTGCGCGCCTGAGCAGGCAGGCGATTGGTGTCGAGTTCGCGTCCAGAAAGCATGACTTGTCGATATACGCCGTCCACAGTGTAGCGGTCAACATCAACGCTGGGAAAGACATAATAGGGACGAATTTCCTGAACCTGCTGATAGGTTTGTACCATTGGGCGCTCATCCCAGATGCGGATGTTGCGAATGGTCAAAGGATTGGCGGCAATATCCTCTGCGGTGAGGTTCTCGGATGCTTCAAAGGGTTGTTCCGAAATCCTGTCGAGGGCGTACGCTTTTCGCGTGAATTCGATGTTGTTTTTGATGTAGGGGGTTTCGCGCTGGAGTTCGGTGGGATCTACGATGAGTTTTTGAACAATTGCGCCCGGGATACTGCCCAGTCCTATGGTCCCGACGAGAAAGACGCCAACACCGATGAGGAGCGGGCGCGCTTCACGTGCTTTGATATTTCGCAAGAGCATGATGCCCGTTGCGACAAAGGCAATGATGAGGATCCAATATATCCAGCGTTGGACGTTGACATCTACGAATCCCGCGCCAAAAAAGACGTCGCCCGGAGAATAGAGTAAGCCGTAGATTTTGAGGTAATAATTGATAGCGGAAAACAGCAAGAATAGCCCGGCAAGGGCAGACAGGTGTGCTACGGGGCGCGGCATGACTTGAATGCGTTCCTGCAAGCGAATACCGCCTGTGGCCATGTAAATAACCCCTGATGCAAGGGCTGATACGATTACCGTGCCGATGAGAAAACCGACTGTAAACTGGTAAAAGGGCAAATCAAAGACATAAAACCCAACGTCGCGCGCAAAAATGGGGTCGGAAGTACCAAATGATCCGCCGTACCAGTAACGCAACAGGGTGGGCCACTGGGAGGAGCCGACATTGCCCATAATGAGGACGAGTACAGCGGCGATTAACAGATAGCCGGTATTTGAGCGCAGCAGACTTGCGCCGGGCATTTCATCTTCGTAAAGTGAGGCGTCTAATTCGAGCGCGGAGCGGGTGAATCGGCCGACATAATGGAGGTTGATACCAATGACCACAGCGGCAATCAGACCGTAAAATATACCGGATAGGAAACGCGCTTTCAGGGTGGTCCAGAAGACAGCCTGAAAATCGAGGCTCGAGAACCACAGCCAGTCGGTATAATAGGATGATAACCACGCGAACCCGATGACAATGACAAATATGGTTGGGATTAAAAACTTGCGTTGCATAAATGTGTCCTCTGTAAAAATAGCTCGAAGAACTATTCAGTCAAATGCGACAACGGATAATTTGGGGGTGTTAAAGTAAAGTAAAAAAGAGTCATTTGTCACTTAAAAACACAAGCGATTAGCGGTTAGCGTCACAGACATTCAATATCTTCGGCGCCATCGGGTACCGGAACGCTGTCGGGCAAGGCGGGTTGAATGGTCTGTCCCCAGCGGGTAATCAGGCGTATATCGCGATCGATATCCGCGCATTCTCTAAGTACATACTCCGGATCCCAGTGTTCAAAAATGCGGGATATGAGGTGGTCGCGGATGTGTTCATAATTGGGATCGCTGCCCAGATTGTGCATTTCATCGGGATCGTCTTCGAGGTTGTAGAGGACGGGCGCGGTATCGTCGTGATATGTGTAACATTTCCAGGGACCCGTTCGAATCATACACGAGGGTGTGCGTTCTATCCCCAGGTGCTCACTGAATGTTTCATTGGGGTGATCGCTATCATCTCGCCCCATAAGCAGCGGCCAGAGCGAGTGTCCGCAAATGTCCGGCATGGGATCTCCATCTGCCATGTCGAGGAGTGTGGGACCAATGTCCATCAGATTACATATCTGGTTGGTTTCCGCGTTTGGTGCGATCACGCCTGGAAGGCTTGCGATGAGGGGAACGCCCACAGATCCTTCGTAGTAACTGCTTTTCCACCAGCAGCCGTGTTCTCCGGCCATCTCGCCGTGGTCCGAGCAGTAAATGACCAGCGTATTGCGGTCGAGGCCCGTTTCTCGCAGGGTCTGAAGGATGCGCCCGATTTGTATGTCGAGGTATTCACACATGCCAAAATAAGCGGCGCGGGCAACGCGAATGCGTTCTTCGTCGAGGGGGGGATAGAGGCCGCGAAGCTGTTTGAATTTGCGAATGGCTGCGGGTTCATTGGGCGTGTGTTGGGGGATATCGACGCGGTCGTAATAATAATCAAAAAGCTCTTTGTGTGCGATGAAGGGGCAGTGAGGTAAAAGAAATCCCGCTACGGCAGCAAAGGGGCGGTCGCCGGGATTTTTCGCTTTGTCGCGCAGATATGCACTGGTTCTTTCCGCGACCATTTCGTCAAAAACGTGGTATGAGCCATATCCTCGTCCAGCAACTTCGACAGCCGTGCGATTTTGCCCGGTGGTCGCCGTTGAAATGCTTTTGAAGAGGGGCGCGCCCTGCCTGTTTGCGCCCGGATGTGTGGCACCGTATTCGCCGAAGGGGCGATTTTCAAAGCCGTGTCGCTGGTCGTGTCCGTTGAAGTGCATCCGCCCAATAAGCGATGTTTCATATCCGACGAGTCCCATGGCGTGTGCCCAGGTGGGAATCCCCGAATGCAGCAGGTGATTGTTGTTCCACACGCGATTGGCCGAAGGCATGCGACACGTCATAAATGACATGCGGCTGGGCACGCAAACAGGTGAGGCACAATACGCGCTTGTGAAGCGCATACCGTTTTCTGTTAGCTGGTCGAGGTGGGGCGTGCGCACGAGGGGATCGCCATAAGCACCAATGTGATATTTGCTGTGCTGATCGGAGATCATCAGGAGAATATTGTATTTCATGTGGATCCTCGAATGTTAAGGTGTTAACTATTTGCGCGTTGTGAGAAGGGTGATAATCCCAATCGCGCCAAAGATCGCATTTGCCCCCCAGGCACCCCAGGCAGGAGATAGCACATCGTTCCAACCCATGGCGCGTCCGAGTTGAATGCATCCGTAAAATGCAAAGCAAATCAGCAAGCACATGCCAATTTGGATGGGGCGTCCCGTCCGCTGCATGCGAGAGGCGATGGGAAGGCCAAAAAGGGCGATCACGAAGTTCGCAAATGGAAATGCCAAACGCATGTGAAGTGCCACAGATTCTCGAAGTGTTTGGCTGCCGTTGCGCGATTTGCGATGGATAAAGTCCGTCAGTTCCGAATACGTCATCTGGTCTTCGGGCACGACGTCGCGTACGAGGTCTTCGGGCGTTAGTGTTACATCTTTTGCCGCCCACACGCGAAATGCGCGATAAAATTCTTTACCATCTGAAAATACACGCCGATCTCCATTCATAAAATGCCATTCTGCGGCGGCCCAAACGATTTCTTCGGCGCGAACGCGCTCTGCGAGTGACCCACCTTCGTATTTGTCGAGTATTACCTGCCGTCCTTTCAGGGCCTGGGCGTCGTATTCTCTCATTGACAAAACGCGCCTGCCCGTATCCCGCAGCGCAATTTGCACGCGAATGGACTGAGGCCCAACCGCTGATCGACGCGGTTGCTCGATTTTCGATCGCGCCCGGTTTGCCCGCGGCACGACTTGATCGGTCATTGTAGCGGCCAAAATACTGATTCCAAGGGCAAGTATTTGCAATGGAATCACGACTTGATAAAGACTTATGCCAGCGCTTTTCATTGCCAGCAATTCCCCACGCTGTATCAGCCCACCCATACAGAATAATCCCGCGAGCAAGACCGCCATTGGAAGCACGAGGACGACAATATAGGGCAAATAGCATAAATAATAAGATAGAATTGTTCCCAGGCCGACTTCGCGGTCTATAAACGAACTGAGGCGATCTACCAGATCAATTACGACAAAAACAACCGTAAAAGCCTGCAAGCTGAGAGCAAAGGGCATTGCAAATTGGACGATGACATAGCGGCTCAAAATACGCACGGCTATCTCCTTTTTACGCCCCACTCGCAGATAATACGAGCAGATAGAACAACGCCGACGAGGGCGGTCAATACATTGGGTATCCACATCGCAAACCAGGGCATGAGTACCCCGCGGTCAGCCAGTTTTTCACCTCCGATGAGAAAAATCCACCACGCCAAAAAAAAGCCAATGCTAATTGCCGCGCCAATTGCCGCACTGCTACTGCGCGCCCACATGCCGATAGGCGCGCCTACCAGCACAAACGCTACACAGGCTGCGGGAATTGAAAATTTTTTGTGTACCTCTACGCGCAATCGGTCTGCGGCTCTCAACTTATGGCTTGCAATCCGCGTATCGGCTGCCGCGCGTCCCAATACAGCGCGCAGCGACTGCACGGGTTTTGTATCAGTAGAATCTATTAACACTTCGCGCACAAATGCATTCAGGAGATTTGCTCTTTTGATCTTCGCCTGATATAATTCGCTTTCGTATTGTGCAATTTTGTGCTGCATGGTGGCGATATCCATTTCTCTATCATTGCGATACGCCGATGAAGACCGCGATAACTGTTGGCCCGCATCACCGAGCCGCAACCTGGCTTTGGCAAATGTCGTGAGCGCATAGACTGTGGAATCGTCTGGATCAATGCGGTGCATTTCTCCTTGAAAAAGATAGAGCAGAGCCTCGTCGCGCGCTTCGTCAAATTCGACAACACCGGAATCGGCAACCGCGGTTTCGGGAAACCCATCGCTATTAAAGCTATATACCAGTACGTCATGGAGGATATTCCCGCCCGCATCGGCGCGATCAAATAAAATCTGGTAATTTTTGAAATCGCCGATCATTACACCGGCTTTGTCGGCGAGTGCGACAGCGGGGCGTTTGCGGTGAATATCTGTCATCAATACGCGGGCGCGGTGATTAAATTCGGGCAAAATGCGATCATTAAAAATCACCAGCCCAATTCCCAATAGCATTGCGACGATCAAGACCGGTCCTACGACCTGATGTATCCCAATGCCCAATGCGCGCATGGCCACAATTTCGCCCGAGGCACTCAAGCGGCCAAATGCCAGCAGGGTGCTGACCAGCACAGCCATCGGAACGGCGAGTGCAATCATCCAGGCCGTGTTTAAAAAAAACAACTCAAAAACCACACCTATGGGTACGCCTTTTCCCAGAATGCGATCGAGCATTTGCAACACGAGATCAATGACGAGAAGGAAGATGATCACGGAAAAACTAAATAAAAATGGCGTTATCAGTTCGGATATCACATACCAGCGCAAGCGCATGAGGAACCTTTTGCAAAAAAATAAGTTTAACGATCAACGGAATATACGGCTTTTTATCTCTGAAAAAAAGACGCGCTTACCGATATTTATCTCCCGCCAATTTCTTCGGATTTTACCTTGACTTTCATGTGGCTTATGCTATTATGTACTTTGTTCGACAGTCTATCACCTGCTCCTTAATACAACTTTCCGTCTGTTTCCCAAAGTCCTTATGAAGTTTATTCACATTCACCTGTGGTCGCGCGGCCTCAGTGTTTTATTTTTTTTCGCGTTGCTCTGCCCGATTATTGCTCTTGCCACGCCGGGTTTGCGCCCGCAAATAGGTGTGTCAACGCTTGAAGCCTTTTTGCGCGATACGCCTGGATCCACTTCTTATTTTCCCAGAAGACGCCCATATGCGACTCCTACGGCGCAACTGATAGAAACAGAAGCCGAATATACACTTATGGTGTTCCGCGATCTGGGCGGTACGCCTTACGGCCTTCCAGTGATTATCAGTCTGGGCGACTTTATGCGCTACAAGTTCTACCACGATACCCATCGCCTTGCACAGGAGCGATTGGGAGGACGCATGGATGAAGATACAGAAGGTGAGGGCATAATCGATGTCAAAATACCGATTCGCGTTCCCCAGCGTTTGAGTGCTATTACCGGAGAAGGGGCTGCCAATCTCACCATACGGGGGTACCGCCGCATCGAATTGTCGGGCCTCTCGCAATACACTTTGGGACAGGCGCAAGCAGCCCTCACGCGCACATCGCGTTTTCCCACCATCAATTTTGAACAAGAAGCCCGACTCACTGTCGAAGGCTCCATTGGCGATCGGATATTGGTTTCGCTGGAGCAGGATAGCGAAAGACAAGGCTTTGAACTGACCGAGGGCCTGCGCCTGCAGTACAAAGGCGATGAGGACGGCATTATTGAAACCATAGAAGCGGGCAACACGACACTGGCTTTACCCGGTACGCGACTGATTGGATTTAGCGGTGGAAGTAGAGGCGGACTGTTTGGCATCAAAACGCGGGGGCGGGTTGGCGCCATCAATTTTACGGTTGTCACATCTCAGGACAAATCGTCGAGTGGTCGCAAAACCTTTACGGGACAAGGAGATACGGGACAAGGGCAAGGAAGGGCTGATGCAATTCCCGATTACAGGTATGTCGAAAACACTTACTTTTTTCTCGATAACACTTATCGCGAGAATTTCCGCAGCGGCTTATTCCCCGCGCCGGGCGATCGCGTCACTGAGCAAAGCGTGCGCGTATTCATAAACGACTACAACGCGCAAAACGACCTCGAAGACTCGGCCATTCCCGGTATCGCATACCTCGTGTGGAACAATGGATCGCCCGATGAAGGAGCGTCGCGTCGTTCTGACAAGGGCGTTGAAGAAGGTACGTTTCACGAGCTCGACCCCTCCGAATTTACGCCTTTACCCGAAGGCTATCTCATCCATGATCGCGGTTCAATTTCGCGGGGCTACACGCTTGCGGTGGCTTATCAAACCGCGTCTGGTGAAAACTTTGGCGACATACAATTTATTCCCGATCCGGGAAATCCAGACAAAAAAATTCAACTCAAGCTCATCAAAGCCAGGCAACAACGCCCCACAGATCCGACATGGGGGCTTGCGTGGCGCAATGTTTATCGCCTGGGTGTGCGCAATATCGATCCCGCTGGCCTGTCCGTCGGCATTTTTCGCAATGTGCCGGGTGAAAGTCCACAGGATAATCAGGAAGGCAGGTCATATCTGGAAATTTTTGGCCTCGACCGGCACACCAATGGGTCTTCTGAATCTTCTCCTCCAGATCGACTCATCGATATTGGCACGGGTAATGAAATTCCCGGGCTGAGTCTCGCCAGAGGACATCTCGTATTTCCCTTCCTCGAACCTTTTGGCGAGGAGGGATTGGGCGCGCCAGATCTCGAGGTGCGCGTACCGGGCATTTACAATGAGACCAACACGTCCAACCGCCAGGAAGCGGGGCGGTATGAATTGCGGGTGAGTTCCACGAGCAAATCGACCGAATATAACCTCGGATTTGGCGGACTGCTTCAAGACAGCGAAGTCGTTCGGCTGAACAACCGAACCTTAACACGCGATACAGACTACACGATAAATTATCTGACAGGCCGTTTGAAATTTATTGGCGATGCCGAAAACGAGGTTGCGGATCCGTCCTCTGAGTTGGACATATCGTATCAGACCAAAGACCAGTTCGGTTTTGGACAGTCCAAAAGCCTTTTGGGCGTGCGTCTCGAGCGGCCCTTTGACGATCAGTATTCGCTTATTGGCATGACCTTGCTATACGGCAGTCAAAGTACTGCCTCGCCGCGCGTGCGGGTCGGGCAGGAACCCACGCGCACTATTTTGTGGGATGCCAATGCGCGCTTCCGGATGCAACCCAAACTGTTGAGCGATCTCGTCAATTCAATTCCCCTCGTGAACACGCAGGCGCCGTCGTCTATCGACATGGACTTTGAGATCGCGCAAAGTTTGCCAAATCCCAATACTAAAAATGTGGCCTATATCGATGATTTTGAAGGCGCTTTGAACAGCACGGCGTTTGCAATTGGCAAAATAGGGTGGAACCGCGCAAGTGTTCCCCTCCGCAATAGCAGAATGCTCACATTGCCACAAGGGCGGCTTACGTGGTATAATCCCATTGATCGCGACAGGGCATCTCTGTCCCGAATTCAGCCCACCCGCGATGACATAAGCGCGGAACAAGACATTGTAGATGTTCTCAAACTGCGATTTGATCCCGCGCGTAGCAATGGATTTCCCATCCGATCGCAGAATAATGAAAACGGTATTCCCCAACAATCATGGGCGGGGATTATGCGCTATGTCAATGGTCTCGATTTGTCGCGGTCTAAATTTCTCGAACTCTGGATTCGGGGAGATGATGGGCATCTGCACATCGATTTGGGTGATATTTCTGAGCGCGTTCTCCTGCCCCTCGATCACCCCATGTACAACGATCCCGGCGACCGGGAGCGATTTCCAAGTGGCTTTCGCACAGAAGACAAACCCATCGGTGGCTTGCCCACAGGAGACGATATCGTCATCGACGAAGAAGATATTGGTCTGGATGGATTGACCGATACCGAAGAGGCCGAGGTCTTTCGAAAAATATTTCCAGGTGTCACTGTGCCCAGCGATCCTTCGGGAGATAATTTTGAAGACGTAGATCAAAACACGACGGATATCCTGCGTCGCTATCCCTCTGGTCTCAATGGAACAGAGGGCAACAGGGCAGAGCGCCAATCTCGACCCGATACCGAAGATCTCAACGGCAATGGTTTTCTCGACGAGCGCGATAGTTTTATCCGATACAGCGTCGATTTGTCCAGCAATAGGGGGCTGTCTCCCGCATCGGGGGCCTTTACTGGCCCATCTGCGCTTGTGCCGGGCACGGAATCCGATCTCTTTCCCGAATTGGGTGGTGTTACGGATCCTCCGTGGCGCTTGTTGCGCATCCCTCTCAAGGGGCAAGACGCGCCGCGCACCTTTGAAGGGAGCCCCGACACCACATTTGCCAGCGAGATTGACTTTGTGCGCGTCTGGTTCGAACACAATGACACGACCTCTGTCGAAATCTATACTTTTAGCGCGACTGGCAGTGAATGGCAGGAAGACCCCGTCGCTTTTGGGCAGTTATCGGGCGATTTTCAGGTTTCGACTATCGGGACAAACAACACTTTTTACGAATCTCCTCCGGGCCTCGAACGAGAAATTGACCCCACCACGGGTATTCGTTTATCTGAAAATTCTCTGGTGCTCGAATTCGTCGATCTCTACCCGGGCGAATCCATCTCGGCATCCCGCAGTTTTGCCAATGGCGAGGACTATACCGAATACGGTGTTATGACGCTGTTTTTGCACGGCGGAAATCCGGCTGATCCCACTTACAGCACCAATTTTTCAGATGCCGCAGATTCCATGAGCACAGGCCCCAGTCCGATTGAATTTTTTATGCGATTTGCGCCCATTAATGAAGATTCTCTCAACTTTTACGAATATCGCTCGCGGGTTTATCGCGGTTGGGCAGAAGAAACCAATACCGTTCGATTAGATCTCGAGATTATGTCGCAACTCAAAGGCCAGTTGCTTGACCTTCAAGCCACCGAACAAGTCTCTGATACCGTTAGTGTGTCGCTTCGCCGTGGCGAATTTCTCGCTCACTACGACAAAGAGGGCAATCGCATAGAGATCGACGTGGATGGTCGCACCTATATTGTGCGCGGTAATCCCGCGCTGGCTTCGATCAGAGCCTTTACCGTGGGGATTCGCAATCGCGGCGATGAGATTCTCATTGGCGAGAACGAAGTCTGGATGGATGAATTGCGCGTTGATGATATCCGCAAAAAACCCGCCTTATCTGCCCTGGCTGATACGCGCATAACCCTCGCCGATCTGGGCAATCTGACGGTCAATCTGGAACGCCGGAGCGGTGATTTTCAAGACCTTCAAGGCAGGGCTTCGGGCAATACCACCACGCGTTTCAACTTTGACAGCCAGCTCAATATCGACAAGTTCTTTCCCAAAGAATGGAATACCTCCATACCCGTCCGATTTAGCTATAATCGCTATACATCAAGCCCCCGCATACGCCCGGGATCGGATATTGTGCTTACCCCGGAACAAAAAATCAACGAAAGCGATGTGCGCTCTCAGACGCGCTTTACCATTTCGCTGAGAAAGCGACCAGCACGCGAAGACCCGAGCCTGATATCTCGCGTTTTCTTTGACAAAGCTTCCACGTCGCTCAACTACAGTTCTGATGCATCGACAACGGGTGCGATTACACAGCGCAGGCGAAGCCTGAACCAGAACTTAAACGGCAATATGACCTATAATCAGGTGTGGTCTCAGCGTGAAGCTCTCGCCATTTTCAAGTGGGTGCCCTTTTATAAAACGCTCCAGGAAGCGCAGTTTTTTTACCTGCCCTCCAGCATCAATTACAACCTGCGTTTTAATCGCGGGGTATCGGATCAGACCTCATTTCGCGCCATCGCTGGCGACACGTCAAATGTGATTGATACAGTGCGAGAGACTTTCAATCTGACCGAAAGTTATGCCATTAAACTATCGCCATTTCGCAGCCTGAATGCCGATTATTCGCTCACTATCAACCGCGACTTGCGAAATGGATACGCTCTAACCCAACTCCAATTTGGACGTGAAGTATCGCGCAACCAATCGCTCAACTTCAGATTTACGCCGCGCATCTCAAACTGGATTACCGTGAATCCATCGTATTCGGCTACGTACACGGATCGCTTTGAAATCGGTGGGGAGCGCGTGCAATACGGCAGTATTCGGCGCGGACTCACGGTCAATAGCCAGCAAACGGCGAATGCGCGCATCAATCTCAACCTGCCCAGTTTGTTTCAACGCTGGACGCGCAGATCAGGTAAAGACGGTGGTTTTTCCATCTTGCAATGGATTGGAAAAGTGGGTGGCCGCCTTCAGAATGTGACGAGCAGTGTTTCCCAGAACAAATCAGATAATTTGTTTGGCCTCACGAACCGTCCTGCATTGGCCTATCAATTAGGCTTTCGCGATACGATCCAGGTCCCCATTGTGGTCGCGACCACGGGGACGAGAACCAACGCCAGCAATGTGCGAAGACAGGCGCAGGTATCCAGTGGTATTCGGTTGCCTCTGGGCCTGAATTTCAACACCTCTGCCAATTATTCCGAAAACGAACGCACGGGCAATATACTCGGCAAAGACGATCAGGTCATCTTTCCCAAATTTGACGCGAGTTGGCGCGGTCTTGAGCGCGTGCCTTTGATCGGCCGGCTTTGGGTTAGTTCCAATGCCAGTTTCGGATACCAGGAATCGCGCACCCGACGGGGTGATGGCAGCCTCAGTCTCTCGTCGCGTTATTTGACAAGCGATGCAAGAGAAATATCGTATAATCCGCTTTTTCAGTGGAGCGCGCGCTGGAAAGGCGATGTGAATACGACATTTAGCCGCCGCCAAAGCAACAATGATGAAATCCGCTATCAGCGCAATGTGACTGCCGATACAGCTTCTGTGCAACCGACCCTTGCCGATCGTCTGATCGGAACCACTTTGACGGAAAACGGTACTTTGCAAGCAGATGTTCGCTATTCGCTGCGCGGAAGATTTCAACGCACTCTGGATCTCACGCTCTCCTTTTCGCGCAATTTGAATACACAAACCGAAATGCCGCGAAGTGCCGAACCCGATGCGCCAGCCGAACCCATTATCCGCCAAAACTCGGCATCCTGGTCTGTTAGCCTGGGTACGCAATATGCCTTTAGCTCGCGATTTACAGGCGGTACCACGTTCCGCCATGAACGGCGCAAAGACAAACTGCGCGATCTCACCAATGTGACCTGGGATTTTCGATTCTGGGGTGAAATCGGATTTCAGTAAAAGGACTTTTTTGTGTTCACTTTTAACCGCAACGAACAAATTATTCTGTTGATGCTTTGCGGCGTTCTGATTGTGGGGATTGTTATCCGTTATCTCGACAGTAGAGATCCGGATCGCATCCCCGATTTTGAGGTGCGTAAAAATGTCGTGGAAGCTCCACTTCGAGAAGAAGCAGAAGTTGGTCAATCCCTGTCGCCAACTGAGGCGGATGGAAAAGCGGATGCCTCTAAAAAAAACGAAAAAGTAGAAGTTGCCCCGGCAAGGGAATTGATCGATATCAACTCGGCAACGGCAAAAGAGTTTGAGCGGCTGCCCCGCATTGGGCCTCAAATTGCGGGACGCATTGTGATCTATCGCGAAGAGAATGGGGCATTTAAACGCATTGACGATATTACAAAGGTCAAGGGTATTGGTACCAAAACCCTTGAGCGCCTGCGACCACACCTTACGATGAGCACGCCATGAGTACAGCTACGGGCATTCATGTTTTGGGCAACACCTTGCGCGTGGTCCATCTTGAAAAATTGGATAATGCGTACTATCTCAGGGGTCTGATTAACCAGCGCGTATCAGAGGCTTTTGATTTTGATCCCCAAAAAGAAGTACCCAAATCTTTTGTTGAGGAATTGGGTCAAGCACTTGAAAGCCTGCCAAAACCGATTGGTACGCTCTCTTTTTGTCTTTCGGGTGGTTTGTATCACATCCAAAAAATTCCTCTCGAAGTCGCGGGGGAAGAAGATCGCCGCGAGCAGATTTTTTGGGAAGCATCACAGGCACTTATTTCTCCTATTGACAATTGTGTGATCGACTTTATTGCGGTGGGGCGCGCAGCTTTTTGGACCGCAGTGCGCAACGGGGTGATTGACGCACACGAAACTCTGTGTTCTGCTCTGGGAGAAACCCACCTGCATCTCTCCGTTGCTCCGCTGGCTCTATTTTGTGCGGGACTGCCCGCTCGCGTATGGGAGGAAGCGGGTAGGCAAATGGCTATTCACAGCGACTCCTCTGGGGCTTTTTATATTTCTGTGGAAAATGGTATATTAGTCGATGTTGAAACAGCAAGCCCCGATTCTTTGCGTCTGCAACGCTGGTTCTCTATCTCCAGTTCTCCACATCGACCCTGCAAACGGGTTTATCTATCGGGGGATATACAGGCCATTGATCCACCAGCAGACCTCAACCTTGTAGAATATCCAATTTTTCGCGGTATAGACACTGTGCAGTTGTCAAAACGAGATCGCGCAGAACTCGGACAGGCGAGCGGATTTGCCCTTGCCCTTGGCGCGGGGTTACACAAACTCATATCGGAGACTCCATAACACATGGCAGACTTTCAAGAACAGATTAAAAAAGTACAAGAGGCAATAGCGCGTATTGAGCGAAAATTAGATCAGATCAACATGGCACAGGCTTCAATTCGAGACCTTCGAGAGATTAAGTCCAGAGTCTATAAAGAGGCTATTAGCGGTGCCAGAGAGCGCCGGGAAATTTTTGACACTCTCGACGCCATCCAGAAAAATATCGCTGCTCTACAGGCCAATGCCCGCGCCCGGTTAGATCGGCGCACGGCCATTCCCGCGCCCGAATTGCGGGTTGGGATATTTGTCGATGTACAGAATATTTTTTATGCTGCAAAACCGTTTAATGCGCGTCTCGATTTTGAAAAATTGATGGAACTCAGTGTGGGCAAACGCCGCTTGATCCGCGCTATTGCCTATGTCGTGCAATCGCCAGATGTTGACCAGAGTAACTTTATCTCAATGCTCCAGCAGAAGAGCTATGAAGTAAAAAGGAAAGATTTGCGGCAGCGCAGCGATGGATCGGCTAAAGGCGATTGGGACATGGGCATGGCCATTGATATCATGCGATTTGTCGATAAACTCGATGTCGTGGTTCTCGTGAGTGGTGACGGCGATTTTGTACCTCTGGTCGATCTCGTTAAAACTCTGGGACCGCGCGTTGAGGTCATTTCCTTTACCTACAATACGGCGAGGGACCTCATCAACAGCGCAGATGAGCACATTCCCATTGAAGAGGCCCTGCTTTTGAGAAATAGCGCACAGGCAGCGTCCGCAACATAGCGAATTTTCCCATGTTTGTCGATTTAACCAGAATTTATGCCCGTTCGGGTAGCGGCGGCAATGGATGCAAAAGCTTTCGCCGAGAAAAGCATGTGCCGCGAGGTGGGCCAGATGGTGGCGATGGCGGCAATGGGGGGGATGTCGTTTTTATAGCGGACCCGCGTCTTTCCACACTGCTCGATTATCGGTATCGACAACACCTGAGCGCAGGGCATGGAGAACATGGATCGGGGCAAAAGAGAGCGGGACGTCGTGGCGAAGATGCAGAAATTCCCGTGCCGGTTGGCACGCTTATAAGGGATACAGAAACGGGCGAAATTCTCGCGGATTTGACCGAGCCGGGGCAGCGCGTTGTTTTGGTCGAGGGTGGTCGTGGTGGTCGTGGGAATGCGCGTTTTGCCACGCCGACGAATAGAGCGCCAGAGTATGTCCAGCCTGGAAAAGCGGGGCGAGAACGCCATCTGGAACTCGAACTCAAACTCATCGCCGATGTCGGTCTGGTCGGCCATCCAAATGCGGGCAAATCGACCCTTCTATCCAGAGTGTCTTCGGCACAGCCCAAAATTGCCGATTATCCCTTTACGACCCTGCAGCCCAATCTGGGCATTGTCAAATGTGGCGATTACGATAGCTTTGTTATGGCAGACATTCCCGGCCTGATTGAAGGCGCGCATCGCGGCAAAGGGCTTGGGTTTCAGTTTTTGCGTCATATTGAACGCACACGCGTTCTCCTTTTTATGGTCGATGTCACCAGCCCCAATCCCGAATACGATCTGTCAGTTTTGAGAGAAGAACTCGATCGTTTCAGTCCCGTATTGCGCGAAAAACCCGCGATGCTTATTGCTACTAAGCTGGACTTGTTGCCACCCGAACAACGCAAAGGGCCATTTTTTCAGGGGCAAACAGATATGGGAATTTCCTCTGTCACAGGTCAGGGCCTGGATGCGCTTATTCAGAAGTTGTGGGGTCTGGTACTAGACGCATAGACATAGTGAAGTGAGACGAAAAAATGGGGCGAGAGTCGTTTGTGACTCTCGCCCCATTGGTTGTGGTGCGACATACAGGATTCGAACCTGTGACCTCTGGTTCCGGAGACCAGTGCTCTATCCAACTGAGCTAATGCCGCAGAGGGCAGACTACGGATAGGCCCCTGCCTTCATTGGTCTATACCGGAGTGTATCACAGCCGTTTGTGACTGAAAATGCCGGCATATCCAGGTACAATGTCAGGGGCTAAGTCCATAGCGTCAGTGTAGTATATCGCCTTTAGATTTTCTTTTTATGTCGATCTCTTCGGCGCCTTTTTTTTCGCTTATGCGTTGCGATTTTTGCGCGTTTGCGCTTTTTTCCGCTGGGCAAGAGCTACCTCCTGTGGGTGCATTAGCTGGATGGAATAACAGAGACCTCAGCAATAGAATTACGCAGTTCGCGTGAGGGTTTGAACACGGGCGTTGCGCGCGAGGGAATTTTGACAACCTCGCCAGTTTTGGGATTGCGACCTGTGCGCGGTGCGCGGTGAACGACTTTAAATGTGCCAAAACCGCGGATTTCGATGTGTTCACCCTGCTCCATTGCTGCGATGAGCGAGGTGAGAAAGCCCTCTACAACGACAGAGGTATCTGTTTTGGTCAATCCCGTAGCGTCGGCAATCTGATTGACAATATCAGCTTTGGTCACTGCATCCCCTTTCTCAGTATTTACAGACGTATTTCTCCCCTAAGTGCGTGAATGATAAAAAAACCGATTATCCTTGTCAATACACAAATTTGATTCGGGTCTTAAACATCAGCCTCCCACCTGTAAATTTCGAGATCGACGCGACCATTGACAAATACGATGCCTTCTCTTTCAAGGCGGGCTTCCTGGTCGTGATGTGCCATGTGATTCCCGCTGCGAATGGACACCATTCCCCGCGCATTGATGACCCGATGCCAGGGACAGGATGTGTGCGGTGGCAATTCCGATAGTGCTCTGCCCACTTCGCGCGGTCCACACCCAACCTGTTCGGCAATCTGTCCATAAGTTGCCACAGTACCTTCGGGGATTTTGGCAACCTCTCTGTATATCCGCTCGTATTTTTGGTCAATCTGATTTTTCATGGATACCTTTTAAGTAGATATTGGACGAGTATTTTTCGCCGTGCAGGTGCGATTTCAAGTCTGGGCATTGGCGTCGGGTATTTTTTTTCATACGCCTGCAATCGGGTATTGTCTTTTGCGTACGCAGGGGGATCAATCAGAAATTCTTCCAGTGATTCGGGTGTCCATTTGCTTTGTAAGCCCTCTAATCGCGGTCCTTGAGAGCCTCCAGAGCCGTTGATTTCATGGCATCTTGTACACCCCGATTCGATAAATACAGTTTTGCCATCGGGGGGGACAGAACAGGACATCATGAGGATTAATGTACACAGGATACTACACAGGGCAATGGCGATTGGATATTTCACCTTTTATCTCTTATTTTTTGCATTATTTTCAGGTCTGGACGTATCTTAATAGTAAAATGGAGGAATGACTATGAAACACATTTATATCACTGGAAGCAAGCGCACGGCTATTGGTGGATTTACGGGCGGCTTTGCCGAGGTGTCTGCACCGGAATTGGGCAGTGCGGTCGCGGCGGCTTCGATAGCGCAGGCAGACATAATCGGCGATGAAATTGATGAAGTGATTTTTGGCAATGTGCTCAGTGCTGGCCTGGGTCAAAATGTCGCGCGCCAGGTTGCTATTGGCGCGGGTCTCGATACTTCGGTCGGGGCGACAACGGTCAACAAAGTTTGCGGTTCGGGCCTCAAATCCATTATGCTCGCCGCGCAGGCCATTCAGTGTGGCGATGCCGACTTGATTCTCGCAGGGGGCACGGAAAACATGAGTCGCGCGCCCTATCTTCTCGAAAATGCGCGAACGGGGTACAGGCTTGGGACAGGCGAACTCGTTGACTCAATGATCCGCGATGGCTTGTGGGATGTGTACAATGACCTGCATATGGGTACATGTGGTGACCAATGTGCTGAGCGCTACAATTTTTCGCGCGAAGACCAGGATGATTTTGCCATTAGTAGCTATAAAAAAGCTCTTTGCGCCGATAGAGAAGGCCGTTTCCGTAGCGAGATTGTACCCATAGATGCACCTTCTGGCAAGATAATTACAACCATAGATCGGGATGAGGAACCTCTGAGATTTGACGAGGACAAGCTCCGCCAACTGCGCCCTGCGTTTTCAAAAGATGGCACGGTGACGCCCGGCAATGCGTCGAGTATCAACGATGGCGCAGCGTCTGTTATTGTCCTTTCTGGCGAAAAAGCAGAAGATTGCGGTATTGCACCCGAAGTTGAGATTTTGGGTTATGCCACACACGCACAGGAGCCGGAGTGGTTCACGCTCGCGCCTATTGGTGCCATCTCCAAACTTTTGTCCAGGCTCTCCCTTAAGGTCTCAGATATCGACCTGTTTGAAATCAACGAAGCCTTTTCTGGCGTTCCAATGGCGGCGGCTCAGGATCTGGGCATTCCGGCGGAAAAACTCAATGTCAATGGCGGTGCTGTCGCGCTGGGGCATCCCATTGGGGCGAGCGGCACGCGCATTCTCGTAACGCTTATTCACGCCTTGAAAAGCACCGATAAGCGCATTGGCATTGCCTCACTCTGCATTGGCGGAGGCGAAGCCGTCGCGCTGGCTGTTAGACGAATAGACGAATAGACGAATTGCGAGACACACTGATTTTGGGAAGATGGGGGGGCGTAGATGAACTGGCCTGAGAGGCGGCCAGTTGTGCCCCGTTCCGTAGATTCGTCACAGCCCCAGAAGGTAGGAGAGTTTGAGGAGCACTGAGCGGTTTCGCCGGGTTAAGGTCGGATCGGTGCCATAAGCGCTGTCGAAGACGAGAAAGATGTCGCTGCCGGGGCGATACCGGTAGTTGAGGAGAAAATTTGCGCTTGCGAACTCTTTGTCGTTGTTCCACTGCACAAAGAGTTTGACAAAAAAGTCTGTGGAAAAGGAGTATTGCAGGCGATTGCTGAGTGTGTGAATATTAAAATTACCCTGGGGGAGTCGGACCCAGTCGCCCTGATATTCGACTTCATAAGACAGTTGGCCAGAGGGGCGAAAAGCACTTTCCGAGCGTATGGTATAGCGTCTTCCCGTGTAGTATGTGCCTGCCTCGAAGACGATGCCGGGGCGCAATTTTCGAGATCGGCTGGGTCGCGGTCCCGTGGTAAATGACGTGAAGGTATATTCCCCGGGGGGGATGATTACATCTTTGTTTCGCGCAGAGGGAGAGAATTCTTCATCAACCACGTCGCGCGTGCGTTTTAATTCGTTCCGCCAGTAGTCGCCGGTATTGAAGATCGTATATACCGAGAGTGCGGCTGTCCAGTATTTCACATTGTTGTCGCGGTCTGTAAAGATTTGCGCTTCGGGACCGATTGACATGTAGCGAATATTGGCGAATTTCGGTCTGGGTCGGTAGCGCGCATAGAGGTCATAGCGTCTGAAACCTTCCAATCCACTTCTGCTATTGATGAATCCCACAGCGGGTTCAAATTGTTCCTCGACATCGAGAAATTTTAGACGCGCCCAATATTTGGTGCCGCGGTAATTCATAGATGCAAACCGCGCATCGTCTGCGTTGTCAATCTGCGAATCCCATGTTCGCGCTGCAAAAGCCTGGAAATTCAAGGTTGACGTTGGAGAATAGTTGAAATCAACACCCCCCGCGCGGTTGTACTGGTTCCATCCCTCGTGAGGGTCATCGATTTGTTTGTTGACCATGATGAAACCGAAGTTTGACCGCGCGAATACGTCGCGTCTTATGCTGAGGACCGAGTAGTTGGTGCGGTGTACCTGGACTGTGTCTCCATCTTCGGCAAACAATGCCGCGTCGGTCAGCACATTGAGACCGCCAATACTCGTTCGTCCCTCTTTTCCCGCGATTTTTGAACCGACGATAATCGGGATTTTTTTCCCTTTTTCAAGGCCGATGCGTCTGGTGTAAAAAAGGAGGGTGGGTGGTCTGGTGCCGCTGCCGGTTCTTCGCGCTTGTTCGCCAAATTGGAATAGGTTGGCGCCCTCGAGAAAGAACTCGCGTTTTTCGGGGAAGAAGAGGCGGAACTGCGTCAGGTTGGTTTGTTCCTGGTCGCCTTCTACCTGTGCGAAATCCGTGTTGTAGGATAAGTCGAGCGAGATATTTGACGTGATGCCATAGCGCAGATCGAGGCCCGTTTCAAATGTGCGGCTTTCAGAGGGGTTGATTGCCTGATCGTCCATGGTCGTGCCCGGCAAAGCGTAGGGTTTGAGATAAATCGGACGTCTGGCGCGAATGTGTTGGAGGCCGTGAAGTTCGCCGATGTCCGCCGTGCGGTAACGCTCTGTGGATGAAGAAGTCTGCTGGCCGACGACGAGCTGGGTCGCCAGGTTTTTTCGGGCAATATAGCGCGCGAGATTGATGCCCCATGTGGCGTCGGCAGCTTGCTTAAACCGCAGTTGGCTGAACGGGATTTCGATTTCGACTGTCCATCGATCGGGATAGTGTCTGGTGCGGGCGGTCCAATTGCAATCCCAGTCGCGGTTATAGGTTCGCCCCTCGTTGGAGAGCATCAAATCGCTTTGCGCCCCGAGGGGATTGACAGAGAAAAAGAAGCCGTTTTGCCGATCATTGTACGTGTCGAGCAGGATTTGAATATTGTCGTCGCCGCGGATCTCGGAATCTCGTCGCATGTTGTTTGCGATAAATTGAGAGGAGTCCGGGACGAGGCATTCAAAACCGAAGTAGATGCTTTTGTCTGTATAGATAATCCGCACGACTGTTTGTTCGGGACTCGGCATCCAGTAGTTTGGATCGCGCTGTACAAAACCCCTGATCGGTGTTGCCCGCGACCATACGGGGTCGTCCAGCACGCCATCTACATTTGGATTTTCGTCAACGCGAGCAGCGTAAACAATCCGCTTGGATTTTCGTGCTGATCCGCCTGACTGTGCGCTGCTCAGTACCACTGCATCGCCGGTATTTACCGCTGTTCCGTTGGCCTCTACAATTCTCGTTACGACCAGTTCTGGCAATTCTTTGATGACTTCGAGTTGCGCGCCTGCCTCCTGTCCGTTCTGCACTGTGAGATTTGACCACAACGGAGCCAAACCGTTCATGCCCGTGACGTAAACGAGGTCTCCCGAGACTTGCTGTACTGTGCCTTCATTCGCCAGCAGGTCCGTAGTGGTCAACAGGATGGATAGACATATCGCTATGGTTTGGATTTTTTGCATGGGTCGTGTTATACACTGCTCATTTCAAGTGTACCAGGCAACTTGCTGAGCGTGAGTTTTTTTAGTTCAACCTTCTTGCTGGCGTGGTCAATGTCGATGCCAACAAGCTGGCCCTCCGCATCATAGTCGAGAATAATGCCTTCCGATATTTCTCGACTATCAGTACTGGTTCGCTCTGAGAGATCTATATATAGAGAATCCGTTTCCGGGTAATAGTTAAGTCTCATGGCTTGAATCCTCGATCTGGAAAGGCATTGTGAATTGTAACTTTATCTTCGAGTGTAATGACCCTCAAGTAGCGGTCACCAAAATCGTCTATTGGAGCCCAAAATCGAAATCTATTGTGTTCTTGAGGCTCTGAACGAACGGCATTTTCAACGGCATGAATACACCATTCCTTTTTTAAGTAGGGGCGTTTACGCAGGACTTCTTGCTCAAAGTATTCCGTGAATTTGTAGTTAGCCATACATGTGATTTTGTATGATTTGAAATATTACTTTTCGTCTTTCTTATTGTTCGCAATTAGACAAGAGAATGATCAACACCGAGTTTAATCCCGGTTTCGGGATGTTCATTCATTTGCATATAGGCTTCGGCAACATGGTTAAGGGGCACGATGGGATCAATTAAGCCTTCGGCGTTTAGGCGGCCTTCGACGAGGAGGTCGTAGGCTTCTTTATTTCCGCGCTTTTTGTCCCACCCGTAATCCAGCCAGGGTTCGCTGTCGGATCTCACGGATATAATGCGAATCCGATTGCGATGCCATTCGCCGGTCAAATGCAGGCTTTGCATGGGGGCATTGTAATAGGCTGTGGATACAACCGTGCCCTGATAGCGCGTTGAACGCAGTGCATCGGTCATTGCAGCGGACGATCCGCTGGTTTCCATAGATACATCGACGCCGAGTTTTGCGGTGGCTTGTTTAATGACCATGCCGACATCGGCTTCGCGCGGGTCCAGGACGAGGTCTGCACCGTAGGCTTCGGAAATCAGGCATCGCTTTTCAATGGGATCAATTGCCGCGACCCAGCGCGCGCCGGCGATGCGGGCGAGTTGTACGGTCATCAATCCAATCGCCCCCAGACCAAAGACTGCGACGCGATCCCCAATGCGGATATTGGCATCTCTGACGCCTCCAAGGGCAACGCCTGCGGGGTCTGTAGCCATTAGAGCCTGCCACGAGACGCCATCCGGTGCTTTTTCAACGCGATCCGCCGAAAGTGTATGCGTCTCTCGAACGGGAGCGTGACCAAAAATCCGATCTCCCACCCGAATATTTGACACGTCTTGTCCCACATCTGTCACTTCGGCGACATACATATTGCCCAACCGTTTGGGAAACGCGTCTTTCTGTTTTTGTCCGCGCAGGTGCATGCGCCATTCCCAGCTAAAAATATCGGACGCATCGAGTGTATTGGCCTGGAAACCCCGGAACTCCGTGCCGTGTTTTACCGCTGAATACAAGCTTTTTGCACGTACCTGATCTCGATTTAAAGGTTCTTCATTGTATTCTCGCAGTGTCGTGTGTCCCGGCCGGTCTGCTATGAGTTCGCGTGGCATAAATTCTCCGGTTAGAAGTGAGGACGATCCTATCAAAATAGGATAAGATAAGAAAAGGCGGGGGGCAAGTACAATAGGAGCGCAGAAGCAGTCTATTTTGTGCTTGTGTCTGTGTGAGAAGTTCATTTGTTAGAAAAAGAGGTTCAATTTACGCGCGGAGGAGGTCGAAATGTCAAAAAAGAATTATACCATTGCAAAGTCAAAGGCTCTGCTGAATCGCTATGGCGATGTTCTGGTTCGCGGGTACATTCCGCATAAGAATATTTTTGGCCAGGTCGATATGGGCTATCCCGCATTTGTACAGCGCGCAGCGGGAGCGCGATTTTGGGATGTGGATGGCAATGAGTTTTTGGATTATGTAATGGGTTTCGGGCCGATTGTTCTGGGGTATGATGATCCTGCTGTGTGCCGTGCAATACAGGATCAGGTGGCGAATGGCACAGTGTACAGTCTGGCGTATCCCAGGGAGTTGGCGGTTGCAGAATTGCTCATTGAAGTGATTCCATGTGCGGAGATGGTGGGTTTTTTTATTGGGGGCAGTGCAGCGACTTCCAGCGCGGTGCGCCTGGCGCGGGTATATACGGGTCGCGATAGAGTGATTACGTGTGGGTATCACGGCTGGCACGATTGGGCGCGTCCGGACGATGAGGGTGTCCCGAAATCCGTCAGTGAACTGACCTGTGCGGTTCCCTACGGCGATTTAGACGCTCTGGAATCGGGTTTGAAGAAGTATGACAATCAGGTGGCGTGTGTGGTGATGGAGACGATTCAGGGGAGCGGCCCGCCGGATGGATTTTTGCAAGGGTGTGTGGATCTGGCACATGAATACGGCGCGGTCTGCGTGTTTGACGAGACAAAGGTAGGGTTTCGCGTGGCAATGGGCGGCGCGGGGGAATATTATGGGGTTGTACCCGATATTGCGACGTTTGGCAAAGCGTGTTGCAATGGGTATGCGGGAAGTTTTATTGCCGGGAAGCGCGAGATTCTGGGGTCAAAAGCGTGCCAGTCGGTGTGGATGACAGCTACCGCGCACGGGGACCCGCTCAGTTTGACGGCAATGGAGGTCGTGATAGGGGAACTTCAGAGGCGGGATGGCATTGCCTATCAATGGAAAATTGGAAGCCGATTGATCGAAGGTATCAACGCGGTTTGCAAAGCAGCAGGGTTGAGTTATCATCTCATTGGCGTTGGGCCCATGCCGCGTCCCGTCATAGACGATTCTGACCGCGAGCGCTGCATGGAGATGCTGCGGGGATGTCTTGCGCGGGGGTATTACTTGCATCCCTCGCATCCGATGTTTCTCTCCCTGGCACATACAGAGGCGGATATCGAAGATACAATAGAAGCGGTGCGCGAGGCTATTGGGGATTTGGATTAACGTCGGATTATGAGGACTTTTTCCCCGCAACGGATTCCACAATTTCGAGGTCTTCTTGCTTTTCGTCAGGTGATTTTAAGAGCGGATAGGCTTCGAAGGGTGTGGATTTGGGTTTGTCTATTGGTGGAATTTTAGAGAGTGCTTTTTCGATAGCGGGACCGAGGCGTTCTGCTTTTTGTGCGGCGTATATTTCGTGTCGCGTTTTGAAGTCGGGTAATACATTTTGTGCGAAACATTCGAGGGATTCGCATATATGATCGTGTCTGTTGTTGCCAGCTTGTTGGAGGAAGACGACCTGATCGACGCCGATTTCTTCCATTGATTCGAGGTGAGCGCGTATTTCATCCGGGGATCCAATGCAGCCTGATCCCGAACCTTTTTTTCGTTCGGGTTTGTTTTGCTGGAAGTCTGCCCAGATGTCAAATTCGCCGGGGATGTGCGTCCCGTGACGGTAGTAATGGGAGAGTGCATAGCCGAAAAATTGGAATCCTTCGAGGCCCTGTGCGCGCGCTTTTTCTCCGTTTTCGTGACACATAAATCCAGCGACCATGGCGATGGTGGGGTTGACAGCTTGTCCGAGGGGTTCGCATTCGTTTTCAAATGCGGTGTAGTATTCGTCAACCCAGTATTTGGCGTCTTCGGGTTCAATGAAGGCAAAGGTGAGCGCGCCGATGCCGTGTTTTCCCGCCCAGCGAATGCTTTCGCGGTTGGAACAGGCAACCCATAGTGGTGGGTGGGGTTTTTGCAGGGGTTTGGGCAAGACGTTGCGTTCGGGCATTGAGAAAAATTCGCCGTCGTATCCGGGATACGGGTCTGATGCGAGCATTTTGGCGGTTTCCCGGACGGTTTCCGCCCACATTGCTTTTTTTTCTCCAGGCGGCACGTTGAATCCCTCGAGTTCTGCGCGAGAGGCCGATTCACCCGTGCCCCATTCGACGCGTCCATCGCTGATCAGGTCGAGGGTTGCGATGCGTTCGGCAACGCGAGCCGGATGGTTGTAATTGGGGGGCATGAGTACAATGCCGTGTCCCAGGCGGATATTTTTCGAGCGCTGGCTACAGGCCGCGAGAAAGACTTCGGGGGCTGAGGAGTGGGAGTATTCTTCCAAAAAGTGATGTTCAACTTCCCAAACATATTCAATGCCGATCCGGTCGGCGACTTCGACTTGTTCGAGGGCGTCTTTGAAAAGCTGGTGTTCTTCGCCTTCTGCCCATGGACGGGGAATCTGGTGTTCGTAAAAGATGCCAAATTGCATGAATAGATCTCCGGTGATCGAGATGACGGTGTTTTGTTGTTCCACCTACATTATACAAACAAAATAATTATGTCAAAAGTGATTAAATCCAAATTGTTGATTGTCCATCCCGATTGTGCACCTGTTCCGCAGGGGATGGTTGTGGTGAACAAGGGACGCGTGGTTGATGTCGGAACTGAAATAGATGTGCCTCCAGACGCCGAGGTTGTGGATTGCTCGTCCTATACCGTGATGTCGGCGTTGATTGATTCCCATGTGCATATTACGATTAACAATCGGTTCCACACGCCCTTGAGTGCGCATTTCGATCTGGATGCGACAACGGCTGTGTTGCGCGGTGCGATGAATTTGCGAAGTGATTTGAACACGGGCGTGACGACCATGCGCACGCTGGGAGATCGTCCGGGTGTTGAGAAGGCTTTTCAGGGTGCGATTGGTCGCGGCGAAGCTGTAGGTCCGAGGTTGAAGGTGTGTGTGCGGGCATTGAGACCGAGCCATGGGACTGCGCCTTTTTTGTGTTTTCCCGCGGATGGGGAAGAAGAACTGGCATTAAAAATCAGAGAGAATTTTTCTCAGGGTGCGGATTGGACCAAGTTGTTTATTACCAATGTGCGAGAGGGCGACTCTTATGAGGACTATATTCGGGGTGACCTGACGGATGTGGCGGCGTATTCGAAGCGGGAAATTGATGCGGCGATTGCGGTTTCACACGATCTGGGAATTCCCGTGGCCGCACACGCGATTGGTGGGCTGGCAATGCGCTGGGCGATGGAAGCGGGGATCGATAGTATTGAACACGCCAATTTGCTGACCGAAGAGGATGTGGCTTTGTTTGTGAAATCGGGCGCATATTTGAGCGATCCCAATTTACAACTGTTTTTCGACGATGAAGTGGGTTTTGCGTCTTTTGATACATGGGCGTGGGATTGGTGGCGCGAGCGGGTTGAACGCGCGCGTGAATTGACGGCAAAATATATTCCCGAAGCCGTGCGTGCGGGTGTGAAAGTGTGTTTGGGTACCGATAGCACGCATGCAACGCTCTGGCGCGAGGCAAAAGAACTCGTTGGGTTGGGCGTGTCAGAGGTGGATGCGTTGAAGGCGGTGACGACGAATACGGCTGAGATGTTGGGCATGGCGGATTGCGTTGGACATCTCGGCGTTGGGATGTTCGCAGATGTGATTGCACTAAACGGCAATCCGCTTGAAGATATTGCATGCTTGCGGCAGGTGAAGATGGTGATGAAAGAGGGGGAGGTTATCGCAGATGTTTTAGGTGGGGCGAGTGATATTTTTAGTGATTAAATGAGGAGGGATTGTGAGTACAGTACTGATTACTGGAGCGAGTGGTTTTATCGGTCGGGCACTGTCTGTCTCGATGGCGGAAGACCACAGGGTGATTTGCATGAGTCGAAGAGATCCAGAATTGGATTTGCCCTATGTAAACGGCGAGTTTGGCTCTTTTGAAGATTTGCAACAGCTCAATGATGAGGCGATTGATGTTGTGATTCACCTCGCGGCTGTGACCGGCGGTTGTTCGGAGCGCGACGCGCTGATTGTCAATGTGGAGGGTACGCGGTGTTTGATGCGCTATTTGATGGATCGCGGATGCCGCAAATTTGTGATGGCGAGTTCGATCGCAGCGGTCGGGATGCAGAATGAGGCTTTTCGTCCACAGACATTGCCGATTCCCGATGAACACCCATGTCTGGATCGCAATGGGTATGGTTTGTCGAAATTTTTGATGGAGGAGATCACAAAGTTCTATGCGCGGCAAAATGGCGATATCGATGTGATTAATTTGCGCCTGTCTTCGGTGCCGCACGCCGGATTGCCGCCTTTGCGAAATATTTCTCCGACGCGGCAGTGGGGCTTGGGCTCCATGACCATTATGGATTTGCCAGATGCAGTTCGGGTCTTCACGCTGTCTGCACAGTCGCCGCACAAACCCGGGGTTCGCATTATGAATGCCGCTGGTCCAAAGGCGTGGGTTGCCGTACCCGTGGCGGAGATTTTTCGCGCCTGGTGGGGAGACGAGGTGGATCTGTCGCATTTTGAACAGCGCGGGCATGAATACGATAGTGTTTACGATGTGAGCCGGATTAAAGAAGAATTGGGATTTGTGGCAGAGCGATTGCCGGAACGCGGAGGTTCTGATGGTAAATAAAGCCAAACAACAGACACTCCGTGTGTAGTCTAGAGGATCACCCTTCCAATCCTTCCAAAATACCCCTGAGATAGCCGATGCTGCGTGCGGCAATGGTTTGTGCATCGGGTTTGAAGTCAAAGACTTCTACGGATACATAACCATCGTAGTGGCGGTCCTTGAGGGCGCGGAGGATGGATGCAAATTGTAAGTCGCCAAATCCCGGACCGCGCAAATTGGGGTCGTTGACATGGACATGGCGCATGGCTTTGCCCGCTTCGGCGATTACATCCACATGGGATTTGTTTTCAGCGGCTGCGGCTTTGGTATCGACCATGGTCTGGAAATTTGGGTGGCCGACATCGGCAACCATTTTGAGGGCTTCAGAGATGGAGTTCAGAATATTGGTTTCTTTGCCGGTGAGTGCTTCGATGCAGTAGGTGACGTTGTTTTGTTTCATTTCTGCAGTGCAGTTTGAAAAGATATCGACGGCGTATTTCCAGCATTCTTCGCGGTCCCAGCCTTTTTGGATGTTGCGCTGTGCCGGTGAGCCGTGGATCATAATCTGTCCGCCCAGGTCGCCGCAGAAGTTGATCAATGCTTTGATATAGTCCTCAGTTTTGTCGCGGATGGCTTTGTCCGGGTGTGTGAGATAAAGCCCCGGTGGACTGGCGAGTAGCCAGTGCAGGCCAACGATTTCCACGCCGGCTTTTTCCGCGGCTTTGCGAATGTCGCTGCGCTGTTTGGCAGAGATTTTCGTGACGCTTTCCGCGAGTGTAAAAGGCGCGATTTCAACGCCGTCACAGCCGATTTCCGCTGCGTAGTTAAAGACGTCTTCGATTTTCCAATCTTCAAAAAATTCATTGCATACTGCGAGTTTCATGATGCGATCCTTTCGTGCTGGTTTTGGTGATGCGGCAGGTCTATGGCACAACGCTTTAGAATATAGTAGAAGACGCTTGCGGAATCACGTAGAATTTTATCTTCATTAAAATGGCTTGACATGCCCATGGGTTTTCGCTACCATACGTGCGTTCAATGGTGAACTTTATTGTTTCAGAGGAGAACACAATGGATCAGGAATCGGCTGCTGAACAACAGGTTGATACTGAAGATTATATTATCAAAGTTCAAGGGGTCTGGAAGACCTATCGGATGGGCGACCAGGAAGTGCATGCCCTGCAAGGCGTGAACCTCGATGTGATTCGCGGTGAATATTTGTCCATTATGGGTCCTTCGGGATCGGGTAAAACCACGATGTTTAACATGGTCGGGGCACTGGATACGCCCACGAAGGGAACCGTATTGGTCAACGGTGCCAATATGGGCGATATGAGCCAGGGGCAAATTGCCTATTTGCGCTGCCACAGTGTGGGGTATATTTTTCAGTCGTTTAACCTGATTCCCGTGATGACGGCGCTTGAAAATGTGGCTTTGCCCATGGTGTTTTCGGGCATGGCGCGCAGTGATTACGAAGAAAAGGCCGCGCACAAATTGTCGCTGGTGGGCCTTGCCGACCGTCTGCATCACAAACCCTACGAGTTGTCGGGTGGACAGCAGCAGCGCGTGGCAATTGCCAGAGCGATGGCAAATGATCCCGATTTGATTCTGGCTGATGAGCCGACAGGAAATCTCGATTTGAAGACCGGGCAGGAAATTATCGAGTTGTTGCTCAAGATGCAGGGCGAAAGCGGTGTGACCATTGTGACCAATACCCACGATCACAAGATGCTCGGGGTATCTGATCGCGTGGTCGATTTGCGCGATGGACAGGTTGAGCGGGTGAGTGGTGCGCGAGCACTGCAATCGAAGCCAGATCAGCGCGCCGCGTCGCGGGAATGG
>JAPPAB010000141.1 GCA_026705765.1 Gemmatimonadota bacterium | reverse complement strand
CACATCTATATCGAAGGCCCTCCGGGTACAGCGAAGACAATGCTTTCGGAGGTGACAACGGCCTCATCACCTCGTCGTATCGATACCCATTGACCGTCTGCCCATCGGCATTCTCTGCATCCTCCCATTCTCCCCTTCGCACATAATAAGTCGCATTTGGAAAAGCGGGCACATATTCACCACCCTCTTGCACCGTACACCCGCCAGCATGATCCTGGTGCAAATGCGTCAACACAACCCGCGTAATCTCCTCGGGCGCGATCCCCAACGTCTCCAAAGACGACAGGAGACCATCCGACTCATCAAGCGCGTAAATCTCCCTCAGTTTCTCCGTCACCTTACCCCCAAACCCGGTCTCAATCAGCACGACCTCCCCTTGCCCTCTCACAAGCAAACAATTCATCGTCAACCCAATGCGATTGCGCTCATCGGGCGGATAACACCTTTCCCACAGCGGCCGGGGCACAACCCCAAACATCGCGCCGCCATCCATCCTCACATACCCGGCAGATAAAATCCACACATCGCAACCACCACTTTGTCTATAATCTACAATCGCCATACTCACACCTCCAACTTTGCACTTCGCACTTAACCCTATATATCTTATCTTATCCCCATAAAAAATATTCGCAACCAAAAACAGGAGGAATCATGCCAGCAGCACTCGTCACCGGATCCAGCAGAGGCATAGGCAGAGGCATAGCATTCTGCCTTGCAGACGCGGGCTACGACATCCTCGTCAACTACGCGGGCAATCAGGCAGCAGCAGAAGAAACCGCAACAGGGATTCGAGAACGCGGGCAAAACGTCCACATTTGTCAGGGCGACATAACCCGCACAGAAGACGGCAAACGCCTCGTAGATACCACACTTGACGCCTTTGGCCGCCTCGACATGCTCGTCAACAACGCCGGCATTGCCCCCCGCGTTCGCGCCGACATCCTCGAAGCCACGCCGGAAAGCTATGAAAACGTCATGAACACCAACCTCAAAGGACCCTACTTTTTGACCCAATACGCGGCAAACCACATGATCGCACTCAAACAACAAGGAAAAATACAAACACCGCGCATCGTTGTCATCACCTCCATATCGGCATACACCTCTTCAACAGCGCGCGGCGAATACTGCGTCTCAAAAGCTGGCCTGAGCATGATGACGCGCCTATTTGCCGACCGGCTCGCAGAACACGGCATCCCCGTCAATGAAATCCAGCCGGGAATCATCCAGACCGACATGACAGGACCCGTAAAAGAAAAATACGACCACCTGATAGCCGATGGACTAACCCCCATCCGCAGGTGGGGACAACCCGAAGACATCGGCAAAGCAGTAGCCGCCATTGGGCTCGGCTATCTCGACTTCACAACCGGCGCAGCAATCCCGGTTGACGGGGGATTCCACATGCACCGACTCTGATTTAGTATCCAATTCATATCCCTCAATTTACCTTTGATTTTCCAGGGTACGAGGTTGACATATTTGCCCTTATATCCTACCTTATAAATAAGGTATGCCAGGTGTATAAAACACCACCCTAACGCTTTCAAGTGAGGACCCAAATGCTGAAACGCTTTTTTACTAAAAATGACGACGAACCAGACAATGGTACAACAAAAGAAAGACAAATCCACATCGAAGGGCAAGACGAGCACGTTCAGGAAGCCATGGACCTCCTCGCACAAGAGGATCAAGATGATCTCGACGAAGCCCTTGACGAAGTTAATGAAACCGTAAGAGAAGCCGCCAGAGCCTCCCTGCGCGACCTGAGACTCATGCAAGAGGGCCACTGTCCTTCCTGTGGCCACAAAACACTGCGGCAATTTCTCTTTACAACTGTGTGTTCCAGTTGCGGTTGGTTTTCATTCATCTCGCCCGAAGAAGGCCAATCTCACATCCATCTGCAAAGTGGACGCACCATCGAATGCGGCACCACATTCGACACCAAAGGCGACTTTGTACTCGGCATCACAAATGGTGTTGTTCGCGCCAAAGTCCCAAAAGAAAATGTCGAATACATCGAATTTGCATGGACCGCCGAAGAAATCCAGCGCAAACGCGAATCCCGCGCAAAAGAAGAAACGGGAATATGTAGCTGGTGCGAAAAAGCGCTCGAAGATGATGGTGATGAGAATATCATTGTCTATGCGGCCTTCGGTACCACCCAGGAGCGCTTTGTTTTCTGTTCAAACAAATGCAATGAAGCCTTCCAAAAGCAATACCCCATTCGCATTCACAAAAATTGCTATGAACGCTCCTGCCTCGATTGCGACCTGTGCAACAAACGCTACCTGGGCGAAGACGAGACCTTCCTCAAGTTGCTCGAGCAAGGGAAAGTTTGAGAAAGCGGTCAGTCCACCTAAACCCCAATCCAAAAATCAATCCCCCATCGCAATAATACGCGATGGGGGATTTTTTTATCGGGTTATCAGAAATGCGCGTAAAACCCACTCGCAGAGAGCTTTAGCGTTGGGTCGCAGGCGAAGCGCATAGAATTTATGGGGCGGCTTTAGCCTATGGGATAGTCCTCAAGGGACTATCGGCGGCTGTGGAGCGGTGTACAAGTGCGCCAGCACTTCATCAACAAGATTTATTCTATTTTCAACTTGACACAAACAGCACATAAATATATATTTTTATTATGGTTAAGTCATTCAAATACAGATTGCGTCCGACCAAAAAGCAAGAACAAATCTTGCTGGCGCATATTGACGAATGTCGTATTCTGTATAATCAACTACTCTGTGCCAGAATACAAGCATGGAAAAATGAGAATAGGTCTCTCTCGCAATATGACCAGACCAAAACAATACCATTGTTAAAACAACAACAC
>JAPPAB010000140.1 GCA_026705765.1 Gemmatimonadota bacterium | reverse complement strand
GACCAGGGAGATCCCCTTGTAGAATCATTAAAGGACGACCCCCCACTGATACCCAAAACCGAAGACCTGCCTGAATTAGATACCGCCGATCTCCTGCTCGAAATCGGCTCTGAAGAACTGCCACCTGCCGATGTGGTCAGCGCCATAGCACAACTCGAAAAATTGCTACCCGAACACCTCGGCGAAGCAAACCTCTCGTACGACAGCATCGAAGTCAGCGGCACGCCGCGCAGGCAATACGCCATCGTCAAAAATCTGCAGGGACAGCAACCCGATGAAATCAGACAAGCGCGCGGACCAGCCATCCGCATCGCCTATGACAATGACGGCAACCCCACCCGGGCACTTCAGGGATTTGCCCGCGGACAGGGCATTGATCCATCAAACGTGGAACAGCGCGACGACTACGTCTGGGCGGGCATCACCATTTACGGGCGCAAAACCCAGGAAATCCTCTCTGAAATGTTGCCCGAACTCATCGCCAAACTCAGCTTTGGCAAAACCATGCGCTGGGATTCCGAAGGCATCGCATATCCGCGCCCCCTCCGCTGGATTGTCGCCCTCTTTGGCGATCAAATCATCCCATTCACCTATGCGCGCACAACAGCAGGACGCACGAGCCGCGGGCTGCGCCCCAATGCTTCGCCAGAAATCGAAATCGCTTCTGCTACTGACTATCGCGCACAAATGCAAAAACACGGCATCGCAGTCAACCGCGATCAGCGGCGGGAAACCATCAAACAACAAGTCGAAACAGTAGCCCAACAAATCGACGGCAGCGTGCCAGACGACCCCGCTCTCCTCGACGAAGTCACCGACCTCGTCGAAGCCCCACACGCGCTTTGCGGCGCCTTTGAAAGCGCGCGCCTTTCCCTGCCCCGCGAAATGCTCATCGCCGTCATGAAAAAACACCAGCGGTATTTCCCGGTGCTCGACGAAAAAGGCGACCTCAAACCCAACTTCATCACCGTATGCAACGGAACACCCGACGACCCCGACCTCGTCATCAAAGGCAATGAAAACGTCATACGCGCCCGATATGCCGATGCCAGATTCTTTTACGAAGACGACACAACCAAAAAACTCGGCGACTTTCTCACGCGCCTCGACACCCTCACTTTCCAGGAAAAACTCGGCTCTATGCGCGACAAAACCCGCCGCGTTGAAAAACTCGTCAACGACTTATCTGATGCGCTTGAACTCCGTGGAGAAAATAAAAAAGCGGCTCTGCGCGCAGCCGTATTGTGCAAAGCCGACCTGGCGACCAGCATGGTCGTCGAAATGACCTCCCTACAAGGCATCATGGGCCGCTACTACGCCCTGTCTTCCGGCGAAACGAAAGCCGTTGCACACGCCATTGAAGACCATTACCACCCCCGCTTCCCGGGCGACGCCCTGCCCCAAACACAACCCGGCCTCGCCGTCTCAATAGCCGACCGTCTCGACAGCCTCGCCGGTCTTTTTGGCGCAGGCATCAAACCCCGCTCAAATGCCGACCCTTATGGTCTCAGACGCGATACCCTGGGACTACTTTCAAATCTCCTCGGTCACAAAATGCATTTTTCACTGCGCCATGGCCTCAACACAGCCGCCGTTCACCTGCCCATTGTGGTGAAAAAAGAAGCCCTCGACGAAGCCTTTGACTACATCATCCGCCGCCTCGAAGTCGTCCTTCGAGACGAGGGCCTGCGCCACGACGCGATTTCCGCTGCGATTGCGGAAAATTTGGACGACCCCTATCAAATCCAGCGGATCGCCCGGGCATTTACCGCACAAATCCATTCCGATCAATGGCTCGACATTCTCCATGCCCATGCGCGGTGCAAACGCATTGTGCGCGACCTCTCTGAACAATACGACCTCAACCCCGACCACGAAGAAGCCTCCAGCGCACTGTACAAAGCCTATCTCGCCGCACGCAAAACAATGGACACAGCCGACGACAAACTCACCGCCCTGATCCAGGTCCTGACCGAATTGCGCGACCCCATCAACCGCTTCTTCGAAGACGTGCTCATCATGGTCGATAACCCCGACCTCAAGCAATCGCGCCTCGCCCTTGCCCAGCACATCGCCGCCTTACCCGACGGCATCGCAGACCTGAGTCAGTTTGAGGGATTCTAAACGACTTAAAGCTGTATCTTCGTCTGAATATTCAAAATCCGTTCGCGCCGAAACCCGCCGGAGCCATCTGGTAAATAAGTAAATTCGGCCTCCATTATCACCACCGTATTCTTTACGGGTTCCAGCGCGACCACATATCCAAACCGCGTATTGGGCGTACCATCGAACAAGCTTTTCAGACTAATGTTCCGAAAGCGCTTCTCGAAATACCCCTCTGCCCGTGTCACTTTTTTTATTTTGGGTATCTGTTCCAAAAATTCTGGTATCATACCCGCACGACCTTCCACAATTTGGGCGTCGCCGACATCTCCGCGCAAATGTTGATAGGACCCACTCGCCACAAAAATGCCGTAAAATCTCACAAGAGCACTGCCAAACACCCCTTGCATCGACGCAGACTGCAACGTGGCTTCGCGCGTAGTAATAGCCCCTGTACGCGGATCGACAATCGCGCGATTGACATCGTAAAGCGCGTCAAAATGCCCGGCCTGAAACCGACCGTTCACCCAGCGATACTCCGCCTGTAATCGCGCCGGTCCCACATCGACCATCACACCGGGCAAAGCGAGACCCGTGCCACTATCCTCATCCAAAATTCGCCCAGCAGCCGCATACAACCTCGCCCTTAAATGTCGCCTATCGATAAACGGATAGCCCACATCAACACTCGCGGCTGCAAACGCATCGCGCGGCAGGTCTGCGCGAATTGAATCGGGCAGGCCGCTGAGTTGATCCGCATCCACAACTGCCGTGACCCCCATATCCAATAACGGAACGGGTTGAAATTCGGCACGCCCTCCAAAAACCGGTCCACCGCCTTCTAAATCCAGCAAATTGCCGATCAGGGCACGCACCGTCAAACGTCGAAAAATATGGCGAATTCTCATATCCAAACCCGCGCGTTTTATGCCTGGCGAACCGTGCGTATTGCGATAATTGCGCATCACCAGCCCCGTGCCCAATGTCACCCATTCCAGAGCACCGACATGTACAGAAAGCCGCCGGTTGCGATCATCGATATCTCCATAGCGCACATAGTGAATTTTACGCAGCAAACTCTCCACACCGCTTCGCCTGCTCGAAAAATCCCAGCCACTGTCCCGAATACGCCCCTCATGATCCAAAAAAATCTCCAGATCAAAAGCCGCAGACACGTCCCCAATGCGTATGCGGGGCTGTATATTATAGCGCTGCCTCTGCTCCTGCTCAACCGTTACAGAGCCCAGTATCGCAGACAAGTCCAACGGAATTCCTATAGCATCTGCGGAAACACTTTCAAAAATCAGCCCCCAGAACGCGACAATCCAACAAAACCGATACCGCATAAGACCATCCCCCAAATGGTTTAAATACGCTTCTCGCCCTTTCTCTCAACATAAGACTCTTGGTTTTTTTTCGTCAAGTGCAGAATCGCAAAAATCGGAACCACCCCATCGGTCAGGCGTTATCAACATAGTCTTACTTATAACGTTTAACTGATTGGAACCTATTGACAAAGACATTGCCTTACAATATTTTAACAAATGTTAAAACACATCTGGTCCTCCGACTCTACCATCGGGAGAATACCATGAAAATTGGATTGCGGTTCTGGATGGTTATCTGCTGTGCCTCTTGCATCGCGCTACCTCTTTTTGCCGAAGAAGATGAAGCACCTCAACAAGACACAACCTACCGAAATACGATGTTTGCCCTGGGCCAGCGCCAGATTCAAGCGGGTGAAATCAACGAGGCCATGGCGACCCTCCAGCGCATTTTAGAACTTTTTCCAGAAGACGCCCATGTGTATTCCCAACTGGGTTATGTCTATCTCAAACGGAAAGAATACAAAGAAGCCGAAGGCGCCTTCAAAACAGCCAAAAAATTCGACAAAAGCCTTGTCGAAGCCTATGTCGGGCTTGGCCTTACATATGCCGAAGCACCCACGCGGGGAATGCAATCTTATTACAATTTCCGCAGAGCTATTCGCGAAGCCAAGCGCGCGACCAAACTCGACCCCAACTACGGTCCGGCCTATCGCTTGCTCGGCGAAGTCTATGAGCGATTTCAAGAAGACCACACCAGAGCTATGCAGTATTATCAGAAATACGTCGAACTCGAACCCGATAATCCCGAGGGCCTTTATTATTACGGCTTAGCCTGCGTACAGGCCAAAGCATTTGACAAAATTCTCGAACATATTGCTCCCTATCTCACGGCACATCCCGATGTCGTTCCACTCTTGCCCATTGTTGCGCAGGGTCATTTTTACAACGACGAGGCGCAAAAAGCTCTCGAACTCTTCGAGCGCTATCTCGCCAACACCGAAGGCGGTGAACGCGCACACTACACCGATATTGCCTATGTTGCTTCAGATACAGAACTCCAGGAATACCACGCCGCCACACCGGGACCCGAACAACAGGCATATCGCGAGCAATTCTGGGCACGGCGCGACCCAGACATTCTCACCAAACTCAACGAGCGCGTCATTGAACACTACCGTCGCATCTGGTATGCGCGCACCTATTTTTCGTCCAATGTCTATCCCTGGGATGAGCGAGGGGCTGTTTATATCCGATATGGCGAACCCGACTACCGGTCGCGCTCCAATGATCG
This sequence comes from Gemmatimonadota bacterium, assembly GCA_026705765.1. NCBI lineage: Bacteria > Pseudomonadati > Gemmatimonadota > Gemmatimonadota bacterium. Next base: position 305 of record JAPPAB010000140.1, on the reverse strand, counting down.
CAACTTTGTCCAGACCGCCGAAGTAGAGCGCGTGCGTACACAGATGGCCGTTGACATCTACGGTCCCGAAGTGGCCACCTACACCTTCACAGGTCCCGTTTTCCCCATTCGCACCAGCCTCGACATAAGTTTTATTGAGGGCAATCCATTTGAACGCAATCCACTTGAACGCGATGGCACCAGCGAAAGCGTCTTCGATGAGCAAACGGGACAACTCAATGTCCGTTTGAAATTTGGCCGCTTTTCACCCGTTACCATTGACAGTGAAATTGATACCGTGCCCTGGGAAACCTGGACCTATATTC
>JAPPAB010000139.1 GCA_026705765.1 Gemmatimonadota bacterium | reverse complement strand
GCAGACCGCCCAGAACAGCCATATAATCGAGAAATTCCCAGGCAGTCAATTGCGGATAGGTCCCAAAATGCTGAGGCAAATATCCCAGGCGCCGACGAATTTCTGTGCGGTCTTTTACCAGATCGAACTCATCCATGGTCACGCTGCCGCTCGATGCATCCATCTGAGTCGATAAAATTTTAATCAGCGTTGTTTTGCCCGCACCATTGGGACCCAACAGACCAAATGTTCCGTGCGGAATACTCAAGGTGACATCGTCCAGGGCGGGAACTGCGCCACGGCGATATACTTTTGTCAGATTTGAAATCCGAATAACCATCAATATGCTCCTCATTTACCTTTGCCAACGATTAGACCTGAAATTTACAAATAGTGTTCCCATATACAGCAAAAAATTAGCGGTTGGGCCAACCAGCCCAACCGCCTATAGGAAGCTGCAAGACCTCCTTCCCACCCTATTGCACAGCACCTGTATAAATGACCATCCTTTTATCGCGTGCAAAGCCAATGAGGGTTATCCCCATCGCCTGTGCAAGATCTGCTGCCAATGAACTCGCTGCAGATACGGCAACCACGACAGGTATGCGCGCAACAACGGCCTTTTGTACGATTTCGAAACTCGCCCTGCTGCTCACCGCGAGTATTTGCACCCCCTCCCCTTCTGCGATGCTGTGTGTTTCGAGCAAATGCCCCACAACCTTATCTACTGCATTGTGCCGGCCAATATCTTCAAAACAGCAATACATATCCCCTGTTTCAGAAAATGCGGCAGCAGCATGAACACCCCCTGTTTGTGCAAATACGTACTGCGATTGGCGCATCTGCTCCTGTGCACAAAAGATCATCGCTGATCGAACAGCGCGATTGTCGTCAATGGGCTGGCATCGCTGCATCATATCTTCTATCTGCTCGCGCCCACATACCCCACACGCAGATGAAGTCAGTGTGCCTCGTCGCCCTGCTCGAATCCTTTCGGGATCGAGTATCTCACCCGGATGAGGGAGAACATCCATAACATTTCCATACTCAGGGGTTCCCGGGCGGCCGCAGTGTTCCGCACGTCCGACATCGCCAATTTCACGAATAATGCCCTCGCCATACAAAAATCCGAGGGCAAGGGCGCGGTCATCCCCTGGTGTTCGCATGGTCACGGCAACGGATTCCCCGGCAACGCGAATTTCAAGTGGCTCCTCTACAACCAGCACATCATCCGCGGATTTGCCAATAGAGCCATCATACCGCGTGACGCGGTGTATTACACTGGTTTCTGTTTTTGCTCGCCGCATAGATTTATCCCTGTTATCAATGGTAAAATAAGCGACATATAGAGCAAAAGCAATTTTTCAATTTGGTATCCCCAGGAAATTTTTGTCTTTGCATATCAGGGGTTTAGAGCTATATTAGCCCAACGCTTTGATAATACCAGTGAAATGGGAGGACCGAATGACAATGACCAAAAAAGACATCGCGTTAAAAATTTCCGATCGTTTGGGAATTAAAAAGCAACTCGCTTATGAGATTGTAAATACGCTTTTTAACACGATGCGCGAAAATCTGGTCGCCGGTGATCGAATCGAAATCAGGGGATTTGGTGTTCTGGGTATCAAGCCGACCAAACCAAAACCCGCTGCACGCAACCCCCGTACAGGTGAGATAGTTTATGTTCCTGCACGGCGAAAAAGCTATTTTAAAGCGGGTGTTCTGATCAAAAAAGCATTGCACGAACCTTTGGATACGTAGGGTCTAACTATCTATAATTATAGAAAACAGGCAGGTAGTATCACGAAGCAGGTTATAGATCCAAACGTTTACGCCACAAGCGGTTTACAAATAAGGTCCAGCTAATAGCTGAACCTTATTTTTATAACTATAACACCAGGCTGACTGCTGAACTGCTGTCGCAGTTGTGCTCCGCTCCATTCTATCGGGGCAGTGTACAGCGAGCAGGTGTACAACCAATTCCTCAAGCCTGTTCATCTGCTATCGCAGCCGCATCATCTGCTTCTGCTTCAACCTGACTGTTTGATGTCAAAAACTCATACGCTTTATTTAACACCAATACAGCTTTGGGAATGTCGTTTACCTTCAAGCTATTGGTGGTTTGCCAATTCCCTTCTTTATCCAGATAACTTCGCTGAAATGAAACCGTGCGTACAGTGAAAGATTCTTCACCGCGCTTGTATTCATTTTCAAAAATCGAAGCACTGCACAGACCATGACGGAATGTAATTTCGGGTTGTGCCATCCTGTTTCACCTCCTCTCTGTTTAGCAAAAGATTAAGATAGAAAATAAGCTCTCACTTCAAGAGCGCGACGCGCTGTGTAAATGTCGCTTCTTTGTCTTTTAGAAGGACTATATAAATTCCAGAACTCACAGATACGCCAGAGTCATTTTTACCATCCCATATACGCCGATAATACCCGGCTGACAAATGCTGTTGAACCAATCGTCTGACAGGTTGTCCCAAAATATTGTATATAGTCACGTCAACAGGACCTCCTGTAGTGTAAAAACCCAATACAGTTGCAGAATTGAAGGGATTGGGTGACGGGTAAATGCCCTCTTTGTAATCCTCTTCGATAAGATTATTAACAGTCTGGTCTTCACCATGAAAAACAATGGGTTTTCCCGCTCCAATTAAGGTATCTGATTTCGCCTCTGAAATAGGTGATGTTCCGGGCGACATTGTTCGCCCATCTGAGATTTGGGGATGTAATATCGGAGGATCATCGGACGAAAATAGCCATGAAACGTCTGGTGTCGCTTTTGGTACGCGCACAGACCGCGCTACAGTCTTACCATCGGCCATGATCAGGTGGACGACGTCGCCACCGCTACTGAGTCCATTTCCAATTCGCCCCTCAGCAGATAAAACAGTGCCGGGAATGCCCACAGGTGTTCCCCCACCAAAAATGGTGATATAGCCACCGGGTGAGAGCACGACATCATCGGGAAAGGGAAAGAATCGAGATACAACAATATCATCATCTCCAAGTAGCCATCCACTCAGGTCGAGTGTATCTGCACCGATATTGGTCAATTCGACAAAAGCATCAGCATGCCGATCGACAATTCCATCGTTATTGGCATCCACCTGTTCAGGCAACATCAGAATTTCGGAAAATACCAGACCATCGGGGATCGTCACTGGCTCGGTCAATTTTTCGGGATCAATAGGATCATCACCTGGCTCTAAGCGCCCGACTGAGATAGGCTCCTCTTCGTATATCTGGTTGTGTAACAGATAATTGCCGTCTTCATCTCTGGCATAAGATACGCCTCTGGTCGAACGTTCATACGTCATTGAAAATACCACTGTACTGCTATCGGGTGCCAATAACTGCACGGTATCGCTCCAATTGGACAGACCATCGCCAATGCGACCGTCATCGGCAAATATCCGTTCGCCAACGGGCATATCCCCCCCGCCAAAGAGCACGACAACTGCTTGCGTATCGAGTACTGTGTTATCGGGAAATCGAAATAGACGATCTATTGGGGTATCGTCATCACCGAGAAAATAGCCACCAATGTCAATGGGATTCTCGCTCAGATTCGCCACTTCGATAAACTCATCCTGATAGGTATGTCGCACCCCATCGCCATTGGTATCGCCCGCATCTCCCCAGGCGGGATTGGGATACACCTCCCAGATCACCAATGGCGGTTTTTCTTTTTCTAACACCCGGATATATGTGTGACGACTCTCGCGACCGCGCCAGAAAAATCCGACCTCCGTCTCACCAGCACGCACAGCAACAACCTTGTCGCCGTGTTCGATTCGCACGATAGTGGTATCCCATGATACCCATAAAACCTCGTCTTCAATTCGTATTGCTTCTTCGGGCTTTCCATCCCGATAGGTCACGGGTATCAGATAAACGGACTCTCCTTCTATCATGTCCAGATATTCGGGAAGAGACTCGAAGGTATCGAAAAGCGACCGCGGTTTGCCCGGCGAAAACAACCCTCTGCCAGGGTCCGCACTGTGCAACACCCACCTGCCAGTTCCTTCTGGATACCGCACCAGAGATTGGTCTTTACCTCCCTCACTACCCCATTCTGCTCTTGCAATTGTATCGTTTGAGGTTGTGATGAGAAATACCGCATCTCCCGAATTGCTCAATCCCCCACCGATCTTACCATCATCGACAAAAACTTTGCCTTCAAATCCGGTCGGGGTCCCTCCGCCAAAAAGCACGATGTATTCGCCTGGATCAATCCGTGCATTTGGTGGAAAAGTGAACGGCCCTTTTGACCCGGGTTTCAAGTCTGACAATTGCCATCCACCAATATCAATAGCATCCGGTCCAGTATTCAGTATTTCCACAAATTCATCCCCGTAGCTGTTTTGAATCCCATCCCCATTGGCATCGCCTCTATTTCCCGACGGTGGGTCTGCAAGGACCTCATTGATTACGACAACTGCTTCAGCGGGAACAATCTGCGTTCCCCACAGCATTCCCAACATCACAACAACAATCCCGTATCTCACCATATTGACCTCGCGCAATGTTTTTTGACCAGAACATTTGCAAATCGCGTGCCAAAATCTGAAAAATTCCGCAAGAGACGTTAAATCAATGGGTTATGCTTCCAAAAGACTGTATAGCCAGACTGTCTGGGAGTACAAAACGTTCAATTTCCGGCAATGAATGAATCAAATTTTTCACTAAAAAATCCCCGGCCACTAAAGTGACCGGGGGTTATTTTTTCTTGACGTATATCGAAAAAACCTCTTATTGGTTGTATCTTCTAACCAACAGGAGGATGATACTATGGACTGTAAACTACCCGAAGACTTTCACTCGGTTCTCCAAATCGAGAATGCTTCCGAACGCTTTGACGAAGCCTTACAGGTCGCCGAAAAAATTTCTGATGCTGGCGTCAAATTGTATCCCAACATGGACCACGCAGCGATCTTTACGGATCCTCCATACCTCGTCGCGGGACCTCTAAAAACAATGGGTTATATAGCAGGTTGGGACACCAAGTGTTATCCCTCACCCGTTGATGAACAGGATTATATCAACGTGCCATCGGGGTTGCCTCCCGGACACCCTGCTCTCACAAGAGGCTGGTTTCACTATGTCGCAGTGGTTCATCCCGTTGATCAACCCGCGCTTGATCAGATGCTCGGGCAGGGGTACGGAAATCCCTTTATCCACCACCTGACCTGGGGAATAGTGCCGCCAGATCGAAACGGAGGAGATGATTTTGATTATGCCTGCAGGATTATTTCTCACATGGTTAGCGCTCGACAACGCATTGGAGGTTATCTCAATACAGAACCGGGGACCCTGATTATGGCGTTGCCTCCCAATATTACACAACACCCGCGATTTGAAACCACTCTTCCCCTATTGCTCGACGGATTAGACGCCGACGCTTATCAGGTTGAAACCATGCAAGGTGGTGGGTTTCTGATTCAGTTTTTTGTACTAACTGGCGGGCGGATTGAAGTTGCACTTCGCATCAATACCCAGCAGACCTTTAATCCCAAAAGTGTACACAAGATCTCTGAAGACGAAATCAGCACTCAGCAGACAGACCGAAGGGAATAGACGAATAGACGAATAGACGAACCTCGCTCAACCCCCAACTGCTATCGTAGATTCGTAGATTCGCTGATTCGTAGATTTGTTCTAAATCGCCTTCCGCAGCCGCGCAGAGCTGATATTGAGTTCATCTCGATATTTGGCTACTGTGCGTCGCGCGATAGTAATGCCTTCTTTTTCAAGAATATCTGATATGTGTTGATCGCTCAATGGATTCTGCACATCTTCATCGCGAATGAGTGCTGCAATTTTTTCTTTTACACTTCTGGCAGAGATATCGTCGTCGTCGTATCGACTCAATCCACTATCAAAAAAATATTTCAACTCATAAACGCCATGCGGTGTTTGCACGTATTTGCCATTGCTCACACGGCTGATGGTCGATATGTGCATCTGCACCCTGTCAGCTACTTCTTGAAGTACCATCGGCTTGAGAAAACCAGGACCCCGGTCAAAAAACTCAATCTGATTTTCGACAATACATCGCATGACCTTTAACATAGTTATGCGTCTTTGGTGAATCGCATTGATAAACCAGCGCGCAGAATTGAGTTTTTCAACGACAAATTTTTTGGTCTCTCGCAATTTTAGGTCATCTCGCCCCGATTTATTCGATTGCCTGAGCAAGGTGCGATAAATTGGACTGACACGCAATTCTGGCAGCATGCGATCGGTCAGGGAAACAACGTATTCGTCACCGATCTTTTGGACTTCGAGATCGGGAATGACATGGTTGAGATTCAATTCGGGTTCGGGTTCAACATTGGGCTTGGGGCTGAGCGATGCGAGGACTTCTTCGACAACGCGCATATCATCAATACTTGTGTCAAGAGCCTGATTTATCTGGCTAAACCGGCGGTTGATCCAGTCGTCGAGGTGATTGCGTACCACCTTTGTAACCAAACCGTTTGTGATATTTTTTTCTTTTAACTGAATCAACAAACACTCTTGAAGATTTCGTGCACCAACACCTACCGGGTCAAATGTCTGGATAATGCCCAAAATGCGTTCCACGTTATCGTGATTGACCCCAAGCTCATCGGCTACTTCCTCTGTCGAACATTCCAGAAACCCGTCTTCGTCAATATTGCAAATTAGATATTCGGCGATGATGCGGTCGCTCGGCGAAAGATCCGTAACTACCACCTGTTCTAAAAGTGAATCTCGAAGCGTTTTCTCGATGGTGCTGTCGTTGTGCCAGTCTTCATTGGATTCAAATTCTTCGCGCGGGCTGGCATATCCGGATTCATTTAAGTAGTGGTCCCAGTCATGCGCATCGAATACGTCTGTGTCGAGCGTGTTTAAATCCGATTCTTCAAATTCCAATTCTTCAAGGGGAGCTTCATCCTGCTCTTCGTCCTCGGTTTCGTCATCCAGTTCGGCTTCGGGTTCTTCTTGCTCTAAATCCAGGGTCGCTTCTTCGTCAATTTCCAGAAGTGGATTGATCTCCAATTCCTGTCGAATTAATTCCGCTAATTCCAGAGTTGGCATTTGGAGCAGGTGCAAAGACTGGATAAGTTGCGGCGCCAGTTTTTGTTGGAGCATCTGAGATTGTGTATAATCAAGACCAATCATAGTTTACACCTTCTCCACAGTATCACCAATCCGTATAGTGCCAGAGCGAATGACCTTTGCATTGATGCCGCGCAACTGAAGCTGTTTGCCCACGGGAGAACTGATAAATTTCAGCGCATCCAACCCAAAACGCGCAGCAAATTTTTTACAGCCCGTGTGCGGTTGATCTGTTACCTCGATCACCGCTTCCCCCAGACTCAGTCTGGTACCCGGTGGCACATTCTCTGCGCTCAAATCGAGATCCATATACAATTGATCCCCCGCCAGTGCCCAACGCTCCTTTTTCTGTGCCAACAGGGCAATCACGCGGGCGTTCATAATGTTGAGTTGCATGTCTGGATGGGCCGACCCATCTGCGGTTTGAGAACTGCCGCGCGTTTTCCAGTTGTCGCCCACGAGTCCTTCAAACAGATCGAGTTTCCCCACATCCAGGACCTCCCGCGCTTCAACCTTCGGCCGTCGCACAATCAACGCCAGCACACCCGCATCTGTGGGCGACTGGCGAATACCTTCTAATCCCGTTTCCAACTCTGCCATCGTTACATGTTTCATTTTTGTCCTCATTGGTGTTCAGTAAAGAGAAAAGGCAACTTTAAATAAAATAACAAATAACGGAGAGGATTGTAAACCCTTTTTCCCCATTTGTCACGAATCCAGGCGAAATCGGTCACCCAGATAAATGCGACGCGCTTCGTCGCTTGCTGCCAATGCCCGGGATGTACCTGATAGGAGAATCTTTCCCTCGGAGAGCAAATAGGAGCGGTCAGTAATCGCCAGAGTTTCTCGCACATTGTGATCTGTAATCAAAACCCCAATATTCAGGCGTTTCAATTCTGCAATAATATTTTGAATATCTTCAACCGCACGTGGATCCACGCCGGCAAAAGGTTCGTCAAGCAGCATAAAAAGCGGATCTCGAGAGAGTGCCCGTGCAATTTCCAGTCGGCGCGTTTCGCCGCCCGACAAACTATCTGCGCGTTGGTGCGATAAATGTCCCACTCCCAGATCTTCCAATACCTTGTGAGCGCGGTCTAACCGTTCTGCCTTAGCCATTTTCTCGTATTCGAGCACGGACAGTACATTTTCCAATACAGTCATCTTTCTAAAAACCGTAGATTCCTGTGCCAGATAACCGATGCCCAGGCGTGCGCGGCGATACATGGGCAATGCCGTGATGTCTCGATCACCTAAGAAAATGTGTCCGGCATTTGACGAAATTGCGCCGACAATGAGGTAAAAACAGGTGGTTTTTCCCGCGCCATTAGGCCCTAATAGGCCGACAATTTCACCGGGATTGACAATCAAGTTGACCTGATTGACAACCAGACGTCGCGCGTATTTTTTGACCAGTCCCTCGGCTCTCAGGTTCACGGCGCATCCTCCAATTCAGCGGTATAGTGACCCCGAACAGCCCCCTCCGCCCGGATAGATGACAACTGCCCGGGGACAAATTTTAAAAGGAGATAATCCCCGGAGACCGTCACATCATCGCTATCTTGCGTGATCCGCGTGCAATACGCTTCATCGGAAATCGCCATCTGGGCTAACTCGCCATTGGAAAACCACAACATACATTGCTCGCCCCCCAGGCGACTTTCAGATAGGCTATCCCGGGCAACATAGGAACCGAGGCAGCCATCCGATAGTATCAGACTGTCCAGCTTACCCTCTTTATAGGCCACTTTGAGATCGCCGCCAGACAATACCGCTCGCGACGTATCTCGCTCGCTCAGATTGAGTATGACGTTTCCCCAGGCGTGCATGCGCTGTGGGGTTTCATCACGAAAGACAATTCGAGCAGAATCCGAGCGTATTTTTTGTGCGTGACCATTGGCAAGAGCCATAGCATGGATGCGTGTGCTATCTGAAAGCACCAGCGCACGGATGGTCTGGTCAGATACCTCCATAAGAATTTCTGCGCCCTGTGCCGAAACGGAATCGCGCCTGCTGGGATTGGTCCAGGTCATCAAGGGCCTACCTGAAAGGACGATTGCAGAATCTGCATACGCGCCAGACATGGCTTTTCCTCGCGTGTGTCCCTGGCGCAAGATGAGGTTGCCATTGAGCAAGAGTTCCCGTCCCTGATTGGCAAAGACAATAGAATCGGACTGCGCCTTGAGGGTATCGCCGTATTCCCCTACTACCTGTAACTGTGTTTGACCCCACAAATTGCCGCGTTCGCGGATTAAATCGTAGCGCAATTGGGAAGCGCGGAGACTTCGGCCTTCGGGCAATAGCAGGATGACATCACCCTCGGCAATAAGCGAGTCCTCTTTGCTTAAAAACTGCACGGTATGCGCCTCGAGCGTGCGCTGATCATCGCTTAAAAAGACATGCCCGCGAAATATCGCGCGGGCATCGCGGTCTTGAAACACGAGTGTATCAGCGCGAATTTCCCGCACAGTGTCTTTGTAACTCACTTGATGCACAAAAAGATAAATCGCATCTCCAACGCGTACATGTGCAGAATCGGCTTTTACAGTGAGTTGACGCAAACTGTCTTCATACACGACACGCCCGCGGTAATTGCGCTGCGTCTGGTCGTTCAAGAGTATCGTTTTCACCCAATCTGCACTGAGCTTTTGCTCGGCATTTACCCCCGAGCAGGTGCATATAAGCAAAACTCCGAGAAAGCCCCGGAGTTCTGTTCGAAACATAAGACGAATAGACGAATAGACGAATAGACGGAATCGGGTAAAACTGCGCCACCAGTCTTTGATTCGTGGGTTCGTAGATTCGTAGATTAGTAGATTTTTATTCACAGCTTTTAGCGTCTCATCTGCGTATTTACAAACAAAAGTGTCCACTGTTTCAGGTCTGATGAGGCATTAAAACCCACCCCCGTCTCTGTTCCATCGGGCCGAGAAATCACCACATAGCCCTCACCCCTAATGCGATCCTCATCGCGTTGCCAGCGCAGCGAATCCGTTTGCAATTGCGTGCGGTCTCGTGCTATGACAACGACATCCCCAAATACTTTCATATCGTCGCCCGATGCGTTAATTTCGCCCCTTTCAGCACTCAGTGTGGAAACTGTATCGCCTTGAGAATTAAAAAATACAACCCGAACCCCATCGAAAAATCGAGCGGGTTCATTTTCCGACACCTGTTGAAAAGAACCCGCTCGAACCTGTGCTCGGGATTTGCCGCGATCTGTAATCCGCGTGGACCAGTGCCACATTTCTCGGTTAACTGGCGTTTCTTCCACAACTTGTTCTACCCGATCAGCAGGCGTGCAGGCGCACAGGGCACACAACAGAGCTTCAGACGCTTTTTTCAGAAACCGACGCATCACCAACTCGTTCCTTTGAGTGAGCGACAACAGCTTCTACAAAACCGTAAAACAAAGGGGCGGGCTGTTCGAGGCGCGACTTAAATTCGGGATGAGATTGCGTAGCCACAAAAAAAGGATGGTCCGGTAACTCGATAAATTCCATGAGTTTAGTACCATCCTCTCGGCGGTGATACCCGGAAAAAATCAGGCCAAATTCATCGAGCAAATCGACGAATTTGGGCGATACTTCATAGCGATGGCGATGGCGTTCAATTACACAGCGCTCGCTTTCGAGAAGAACGCCCAGGCGGAAAGCTTCAGACGGATTCTTTCGCAGTTGATCGATGCGCCAGGCATCTTCCTCCAGGCGCCCCGTGCGTTCATACAGATCGAGAACGACGCTCTCACGACGGAGTACAGCCACATATCCTCCCAGACGCATCGTGCCGCCAAAACGACTTTCTTCAATAATTTCTCGCTGGCTCATCTGAATATCGATTACAGCGTGGGGCGTGTCGGGGTCATTTTCAGCCGAATTGGCATCTTTTAATCCCACTGCGTTTCGCGCATATTCGACAACTGCCATCTGGAGTCCATAACACAGTCCGAGAAATGGCAGACCATTTTCACGCGCATAGCGAATGGCCTCAATCACGCCTTCGGCCCCTCCTTCACCAAAGGCACCCGGGACAATAATGCCATCAAATTCTCCAAGCACATCTTCGACCTCTCCCATTTCGAGGCTGGCCGAATCAATCCAGGAAATATCGATGCGCGTATCCAAATTGGCACCGGCGTGTTCGAGAGATTGGTTCACTGAAATGTACGAATCCGTAAATTCGTAATCGCCGATCTCGACGTATTTTCCAACCATCGCCACTTTAACCGTCTGTGAAGGCTGGCGAATCTTCTGCACCAAATGTGTCCACCGCGTCCAATCGGGCTCTTTTTTTGGTTTTAGCCCCAGATGTGCAAGCATTTTAACACCGACCTGCTCGCTTTCATAATGGATCGGAACCTGATACACGATATCCAAATCTGGCGCAGAAATAATGCGATCTTTTGGGATATTGGCAGAAACCTCAATTTTGCGTTTTCGCACCTCATCAACCGGGCGCGTGGCGCGACAAATAATAAAGTCGGGCACCATGCCATGACCACTGAGCAGTTTGACTGCGTGCTGGGTGGGTTTGGTCTTCATCTCGTTGATATGATCGGGTACGGGCAAATAGCTAACCAGCACATACATAATATTAGCCTCGCCAATTTCCCGCTCCAGGCCCTTCATTGCAAAGAAAAACGGGATGTTCTCATCGTCACCAATGGTGCCGCCAATTTCGACCAGCGCGATATCGGACCCCTGTGCAGCCTGCTGGACCCGGTTTTTGATCTCGTCAGTAATATGTGGAATCGGTTGAACGGTCTGTCCGAGATATTCTCCCCGTCGCTCCCGCTCGATAACCGCGTGATAAATTTGTCCGGTTGTAAGATTGTTTGTGCGGGGCAAATCCAGGCCAAGAAACCGCTCGTAGTTGCCCAAATCGAGATCGATCTCACCCCCGTCATCCGTAACCCACACCTCGCCGTGTTCCGTGGGCCTGAGTGTTCCGGCATCGTAATTCAAATAGGGATCAATTTTTATGGCTGTGGTTTTATAGCCGTAATACTGCAAAATTTTACCGATAGAAGCCGTGGCGAGTCCTTTCCCCACGCCACTGATCACCCCCCCGGCAACCACGATGTATTTTGGTTCGCGATCATTTTTTTTCACAATGTGCCTCCATCTGAGTTCGACAAAAGAAAATCGGCGGGAGTTTACCGCCGACACTTGTGTTTATTCAATTACTCTGGGGACGCGGAAATGACCTTGCCCGGAAAGCGGGGCATTTGCCAGCGCGTCCGACCGATCCAACGATTGCCCCATTACATCGTCACGAAACGCATTTTCCAGGGGGAGTACATGCGCTGTTGGGGAGACCTCTGTTGTATCGAGTCGATCAAGTGCCGCAACATATTCGAGCATGCGGTTCAAGTCTTCGATTAGTTGCGCCTCTTCTTCCGGCGCAAAGTTCAAGCGCGCAAGTTGCGCCATTTTTTGGACATCATCTTTTGAAACCATAATTTCTAGCTTTCAGCGATTAACGGTCAGCGGTTTAGGGATTAGTGTTTAGCAGTTGACCCCCACAGGGATTATGTAAAAAACTCAATGCATCATTCTGACCGCATAACCATAACGTAGTAATCCAGTTAAATATTGCGATACAGTGATTTCCTTAGAGATAGCGGTCTGTCTCAAGCCTTTGACCCATTACAATTCTCTATATAAAATTGTAATTTGTCAACAATAAGGTCGAAGTTCAGGCGGCTTCCGCATCTACTCCCAGTATCTCGGCGTTGACGTAAGCGCGGAAAGTAACCTTTGTAGGAAAGCAACGATACCCCGCCGCGCTAGCGATGGACAGGACTTCATTTGGTTCGTTCAACAGAACCGCCACTGGAATAGTCAAGCCAGGCTGAAGACCATCGGGCCAGGCGAGATCAAGCACGGCACGTTGCTCGCCTGTGGTCTCATCAGACAGCTCGAAGTTGATCTGACCGTGCGGTAGTCCTTGTGCTTCTAACCAATTGTTGATGGCTTCAACCTCAAGTTCTTCCTCTTCAGTGGCAATGCCGCCAGTAGGCACCGGAATGATAGTAACAGTGTCAGCTGCAACCGAAGGGGTTGTAATTGCGGCTGGTGAAGCGTCCAGAAAGTTGGTCTCGCCGTGTAGAAGTTCCGCAAACCGATAGTTTGCCTCTTTTGCCAAAAGCTTCTTTCGCGTATCGAGGAAGTCAAAGTAGTTCTCGATCTTCCAGAGGTTGTGATCGTCAGGAATCCATTGTGATGTCAATGCGCTTGGATACCGATCCTCAACCTCGGCGAAGTAATCTTCAGGTAGGCGGTCAAGGATGGAGAAATTTGTGTCCTTCGTCAAGAAGCAGTAGTTGGCTAGTGCGTTGACGTCTTGTCGGCGGTGTCCGAGCTTGTACAGCCGAGCCTTGGGGAAGATGTGATGCACTTCAAGCTGGTTCATTTTGCCGAGAAGGTTTTCGCGCAGCGGCAGCCCATCGCCCCAGTCCTTGGCCTCGGCCATGCGGGTCAACATGTAGAGCACGGGATAAAATCGTGCACCAAGACTCCAGCCAGTGAAGTGCCCTGGTTCGATGCGAAGTCCACCATTCCACAAACGCAGTTCCTCAAGCAAATTGTCAAGGTTACCTTCTGCAAGTGTCGCCAGATCTTGATCAATAGCACTTTCCGTCGACCCGGAGAAACGGCCCCACATTCCGGCTTGGGCATACCAGAACAGCAACTTATCGCGCTCTTCCGCGCTGATCTTTCCTTGTTTCTGATCCAAATAACGTACCATGACTGGTATGGCGAAGCGTCCAAAAAAGACTCGATCATGGTCAAGACCAAGTCGCCCTGCAATCATGTTCAGACAGGTATTGATATGTTTTGTGGCCCGTTTCAGACCGTCTTGGATATCCAGTACGCCCCTGTCATACAGGTGGTTAAACCTCGCTTCGCCAGTTAGGACCGTGTTGACTGATCGGAGCAGCCAGTCGAGCGTAAAATCGTATCCGGCATCCTTCCATTCCTGTAGGGTGGCTTTCATAGTGTCGCGTGCCTCAGGCCATTCCGCGCAAATTTTAGCGAGGGCCAGATCGCCCTTAGACAGCTTCGTCCCGCCGCTATTCACGCGATTGAATATATCCACGACGACATCGGGGGTTTTGTCTGGTCCAGTGACCTCGTCGATATGCAACTCAATCTCAGCAATACCAAGAAGCGTTCCCAATCGACCGATGTAGTCTCCGACCTGTTCTGCATATTCATTGTTCGTACTGAGCGTCGTTATGAATCCTCCAAGGCCGTCATTGCCCGCCTGCATGAGCTTGGTTACATCCACCCATAGCGGGTCGCCCTTCATTTTTACCGGTTGATAGAACTCAAAAGTCTCATCCTCCAGATGAAATTGAAGTCCCGTAAAACTCTGTTCATTGCCATCGAAAAAAGCCGGTGGATGGCCACGCATCACGCCATAAAGCGAAGTCATACGTTGCTGCCCATCGAGAAGCAACTTCACGATGCCCGGTGCTAGTGAGCTATCGCCCCGATGCGCGGCATCCTTTCCTTCGGTCGCCCAAACCAACAGCCCGCCCACCGGATGTCGCCTGTAAAGGGAGTAAAAGAGACCACGCACCTGTTCGCGGTTCCAGACGTATCCTCGCTGAAATTCGGGCAAGGCCATGTGACCGGAGTCAATGTGATCAAGGATGGTAGAGACTTTCATGTCATACTTCCTAAAGAGCAGGTTAAAAACAGAAAGATATACGGAAATCAAGTAGTTTTACCCAAGTTTTTGATCGACATAGATAAATTTAAGCCACACATTATTAAGGTGTTCGAAGTCTTTGTCTGTTGACAGCAGTACAGCATCGCTAATATGTGCAGTAGCCGCAATCCATATATCGTTCTGTTTCATCGGGATAGCTGGTTTAGGTGGTGGGGTGCTATCGGGAGACGTGACGGATTTCCCATGTGTCCAGGCGTCAATTTGCGCGTAGGTTTCTAATATAGATTCATTATTGATGTCGATTATTGGCATTGTCGCCATAACTTCCTGGAGTTGGGTTCGTCTATCTCTGCCCCAACCGAACTTTTCAGCGAGTGATAGCAACTCGCCGTGACAGACAACCGACGTAAAGACCATCGTTTCCGGATCTTCAAAGCTATGTACCGTTCGCGTTCGGAGTGCCCAGGGGGCTGATCGACAAAATCCTAACAACAGACCGGTATCCAGCAAGAAGTTGCTCATGATATTCAGGGCTTAATCCAGTTGCGCCAGAAGTTCTTCCACAGGCTCATTGCCGGGCCATGTGCCGCATAAACTCAGGACATTGAAGGATCGGGCCTGCTTCTCTTGTCTCCGTGTTAAGCCTCGGGATTTGGGCATCTCAGTAGAAGGCAGTTCTTCAAAAATGGCATCTCTGTCTTGATAGGGTCTAAGCCGATAGGCTTCAATTAGTCGGGGTTGGCCGTTAGCCTTGAAGTGGACCATGCCCTGAACAGTTGCACGCTTGCCCCACAACGGGCGCAATTGTTCAACATCGAGTTGGTCAGATTGCAGGCGACCAAACATTTTCCTGCCATCACCTAATTCGAGGAAAAACCGACCGCCGTCTTGTTTGATTTCTTCGATCCAGCCGCTGATGATAAATGCTCTTGAGGGAGGGAGGCTCTTCAGTCTGTTTTCAATCCGATTACAAACGGACGCATCAAGGGTGAATTCCCCGTAATCAGATTCTTGAGGGATCAAGTGGTAGCAGATGTTAGCGTTTACTGTAGGCTGTCGGAATCTGAGAATCGCGCTGAGAACGGCTCTATCAAAGTAGTCACCAGAAGAGGTCGTTTCCTGAGCTTCTTGAATCGACAGCGCGGCGAGATCAACAGCGGTATCTTGCATGATTGTCTCTTCACGCCAGAAATTCTGTTGGGCAAACCGCACGTAGGCTGTCTCGTCAAGTTGGGGGGCCTCAATTTCAAAAATAGTTGAGCCGAGTTCTCCTCCGGTGATGGTGAAGTCAAGGGCTGCATTCAGCCATCCTGGTCTTGGTCCCCTACCACTACCTTCGCCAGTGACCATCAGACGAGTGGCACACTCCGCTGTCTTGACAAGGGCGTCCAAAGAGCACTGAAGCGTTGCCACTTTGATCCGACCTTTGTTCTCTCGAAGGCCGCTGAAGCGAAGTTGGTAGCGTCGCGTGTTCATGGGAACTTCCTTGCTTAGCTTAAAGAAGTGGGTTTACCCCGGCTGAAGATTGGCATATTCGACTAAGAGTGTCCTGACGGCACCGCCATCGAATCGCACTTTGAGTTTGGCATTTTGCCCCGATCCCGCGCGGCTTTGAATCTGTCCACGCCCCCAGGCGGGATGTACAACCCAGGATCCGACATCCATTAAAAACGGTTCTCCCGATTTGACTCGACGGGCGGGTTCTCTGCCCGTTTTTCGGCGTGGAATGCTGCTGACCTCGCTAATTTTAAAACCGGCATCGAGCAGATCTTCGGGGATTTCGAACAAAAACTGCGAGGCCGAACTACTCACCGCACCGCCGTATCGTTGCCGCCTCATCGCACAGGATAAAAAGAGCCGATCCTGGGCGCGGGTAATGCCCACGTAAAAAAGACGGCGTTCCTCTTCTAACGCATCTTCCATATTCCCCTCGTCGCCAGCGGGGCGCAAAATTGGAAACAGCCCTTCTTCGAGGCCGGTAACAAACACAATGGGAAATTCCAGCCCCTTAGCACTGTGCAGAGTCATCAGCGTGACCGCATCCGCGGCGTTTTCCCATTGATCTACATCTGTCACCAACGAAACTTTCCGCAAATACGCCTCTAAAGAGACATCGTCCGACTGCTCGACAAAAAGCTGAATATCCGTCAACAATTCCGTGACATGCGCTCGTCGCGACATCTGTTCTTCTGGCAGGAGTTTTTCAAAGTCGCGCAAATATCCGGTTTCATCGACAATTTTTGCCGCGAGTTCATCTGCGGGTATCGCTTCTATATCCTGGCGAAAACCCTCGACCATGTCGTAAAACCGCTGCATCGCGTGGGCTGTGCGCTTTGGAATTGCGTCAATAGCTTCTAAATGTGCAAGTGCCTCATAGGGCGCAACCCCCTCGCGCATGGCAAACTCATCGAGCCGTCCTGTAGATGTCGCGCCAATGCCTCGACGCGGCGTGTTAATCACGCGCCAAAAACTGATGGAATCGCGCGGATTGACCACCAATTTGAGATACGCGAGCACATCCTTGACTTCCTTGCGCTCGTAAAATCGCACATCGCCCACGATTTGATACGGGATATTGGCGCGTCTAAATCCTTCTTCAAGGGCGCGAGACTGTGCATTGGTGCGATATAACACCGCCATATCCCGGTAGGTATGCTCGCGCTTAAAATCTTGTGCCACACCGGCTATCCAACGCGCTTCTTCTACTTCATCGGCGCATCTTTTTAAACGGATTTTCTCACCCCGTGCGCGATCCGTCCACAGTTCCTTTCCCTTGCGCCCCGCATTGTTGCGAATCAGAGCATTACCAGCATCCAGAATAACCTGCGTGGAACGGTAGTTTTGCTCCAGGCGCACGACAAGCGCGTTGGGATAATCGGCTTCAAAATCGAGAATATTGCGAATATCTGCGCCGCGCCACGCATAGATGCTCTGATCGTCATCGCCAACAACACATATATTTTGATGTACTTCTGCCAGATAACGCGCAAAAAGGTATTGCGGACGATTGGTATCCTGGTATTCGTCGATTAAAATATGTGAAAACTGCGCCTGATAGGCCTGGCGCACATCCTCGTGGTCGCGGATCAATTCCACACACAATGTCAACAAATCGTCAAAGTCAACGGCATTATTTTGCTTCAAGGCATCCTGATAATGGCGGAAGACTCGCGCGATTATTTGCTCTCGAAATGTGCTCGCGCGCTGGGCAAATACATCGACGCCCACCATCTGATTTTTTGCCTGGCTGATCCGCGTGCGAATCAAACGCGCTGGAAAATCGCGTTCGGAAAGTTCCTCGTCGGCAATCACCCGTCGCAGGAGTGCGAGTTGATCTGTAGTATCGTAAATCGTAAAGTTGGGTCTCAGTCCTACCCGTTCAGCCTGTGACCGCAAAAGACGCGCACATAAACTGTGAAATGTGCCAATCCACATGGTTTTGCACGAGCGATGAAGCAAGTCTTCGACGCGCTCGCGCATTTCTCCTGCGGCCTTATTCGTAAAGGTCATCGCCAGAATCTGGCGCGGATCAACATCGCATTCACGCAACAGATAGGCGATGCGCCGCGTCAAAACGCGCGTTTTACCAGATCCGGCCCCTGCGAGAATGAGCACGGGACCATCTACGGCCTGTACAGCTTCGCGTTGTGCATCATTTAATCCATTGAGAATCGAAGACATAAGCCCGTTGCCAACCCTCCAAGCCCTAATCCCCTGTTACCAGTTTCTTTTTTTGCCAGGTATTTTCTCGTGCAGAAGCGGTTTTCTTTTTTGCAGCTACATGTTCTTGCAAGGTTCGTGTAAAAACATGGCCGCCTTCGCCAGTAGCGACAAAATACAAATAATTGACATCCGCGGGAAAAAGTGCAGCCTCGATAGACGCACGTCCAGGACTGTTGACTGGCCCGGGTGGCAATCCCGCATGGCGATAAGTATTATAGGGAGAATCGTAGTCATAATCCTTATAAAATAGTCGCCGAGGTGCACCGGGAAGAGCATATTGCACCGTGGGATCGGCTTGCAGACGCATGCCTTTTTTCAGGCGATTGTGATAGACTGCCGAAATCGTATCTCGCTCGGAATCCCAACTGGTTTCCCCTTCGATAATAGATGCGAGGGTGATTACTTCGTGAATACTCATTTCGAGTTCATCTGCGCGTCTCTGAAGTCGTTCATCAAAAACAGCCTGACAATGCTCAACCATCCTGCGCAGAACCTGTTGTTCTGACGCTGTTATCGGAAAATTATAGGTTTCGGGGAATAAATAGCCTTCCAGGTCTCTAGCCTGCACAGAAAGGGTTTTGCAAAAAGCGGTACTGTTCATTAACAACAGCAATTTATTCTGGTTGAGATTTAATTTTTCGGATAAGATCTCCGCAATTTGTTTTTTTTCTAAACCTTCGAGAACCGTGACATTTTGCGTGACATCGCGCGAACGCTCCAGCTCGAGCAAAACCTCCCAGGTTGTCATCTGACCGTCGAGAAGGTGAATACCGGCCTTCAGCCGCCGGCTGCTCCCATTGACTTGCGCGAGAAACTGCAACAGGCGCGGGCTGTGGATCAGGCGCTTCCCATAGAGTTGATGACTGATTTGTTTAACGGTTGCCCCATGCCGAATCTCGACCTCTTTCTCGCCCATTCCCGTTGGTCGATTAAAAATAAAAATCCCCGTACAAGCAGCCAAAATGCACACAATTGGCACAATGCTCAAAATAAAGAGAAATCGTTTCATGAGGAGCTTTTTCCTTTGTATTGCAAATAGGTTTCGAGGATTAATACGGCAGCCAGGCGATCTATTGCACCTTTGTGTTTTTTAGTCTGCATGGCCTGCAACTCGCGTTTTGCACCCACCGATGAAAGCCGTTCATCAAACGTGCGAACAGGCATATTACAAAAAACGGCGAGTTGGGAAGCGAAATTTTCTACAGCACGCGCCATTTCCCCACAACTGCCATCCATGTTTAAGGGCAAGCCAATAACCACTTCCCCAACGGCCTCGTCTCCTGCGATCTGTGCAACCTGCGCCACACTATCATTGAAATTGCGGACTTTGAGCGTGGGCAACCCGCGAACCGAAATTTGCAATTCGTCACACACCGCAAGTCCAATTCGTCGCCTCCCAAAGTCAACGGCTAAAACCCGTGCCATAATCAGGGCTGTCCATCAATATGCCCCCGCAAACGATCGCGTTTTTCCATGGCAGCTTTGTGGAGGGCAACGGCGAGTTTGCGCGCATCGACCTGTCCGCGTTTAGCAGAGGGCAGCAAATCGTCTCTAAGGGCTTCTATTTCGTCAATATGCGCCCGAAGGATCAGTGGATTATTCACTCTTATTCCTCTTGTTGGTATGACCATTGCGGTGGGGTTTGCCAAATTGAGGAGGCATCCCATACAGAGATTCGACAGCCGATGTATCGGTAACAGGGCGATCCCAAAGCGATTTGATAATGGATTGAAACATCACTTGCAGAGACCGCTTGCGATTTTTTAAGCAGAGCTTGCGAATGCGCTTTCGAGAGGTGCGCCTGGGTTCTTCGCGAATAAAATCAGCCGCACTGACCCCCTGTTCATGTGCGTGTTCCATCAGGTTGTTAAACGCTTCAATATCGGTATTGTCCGTCAAAACAGACAATATGCGTTCATCTTCGCTAAAATCTGGCTTTTCCATCTTTCTCTCCTTCAGGCAAACTTAAGCAATACACGCATTTCTGTCAATCAATCGACATAAAAAATCAACCTACCTTCACCGAATATACTGAAAAAAAGTATCCTTTGCTACCCGTGTTCCCGCAACGAGATCCTCAATAATCACAAAGAGACGATTTTGTCCTGCCTGTGCGTGTTCGAGATGGACTTCGAGGGGCAGGCGTTCCCAATCGCTATTGCCTACCTGTGTATAGGACAGCGCGACCTCGGGTTGATCAATAGTACCCGGCGCACGCCTCTGCTCTGCTACCGCTGCCTTGACCGCGGTTGTCACGCGATAGCGAGTCTGCCCAAAATCGTCTTTCGTCAAATTGTACACTTCGCAATAAAACGCAAGTGGATTGGGCGCGCGAACAGTCCTTCGGGGATTGGGAACAACCTGCCAATTCCCTCTTCGAAATCGTGTATGATGCAGCGTATCAGACATACTCTTAACGAGCATGAGATCGCTGATATGAAGCCGCTCTTCACCGTAGTCATCAATCGCCACATCGAGCGCGAGCACACCTTGTCGCGCGGTCATAACATCGGTAATGGTCAATGTAAGATGATACATCCCCGCAGGTATGTCCTGGCGCGTGATATCCACAACTTCCTGAGTGACGACATTTGAAGTATCTACAAAATGCTGCACTTTTTGCGCGTTTCGATACACCACGCGATATGCCGAATCGGCCAGCGCGACCGCGTGCTCAAGCACCACCTGGGGCTGTTGTCCATCTGTAACGGCGAGCAGATTTTCAAGCGGTATGCCATACATAATATCCACACGGGTTTTGCCCGCACTGCCTCGAAAGTCCGCCAGATCAAAATAAAAAGTGCCCAGAGACAAACGAGGTGCTTTGCGAAATTCATCGGGATGGTTCACAGTGGCGTTTTTGTAGCGAATTTCCGGGGCGTGTTCGGCAATGCGAATATTGTCTCTGAGCATAGTGGGCGGAATGGGAGGAATGGGCGCAAAATCAAAGCCGGAGACGCCACCTAATTCGCGTGTAAAATCGATAACTATGCCGCCATCTACCTCGGTATAAACCCACGACTCCCAGGGCACGATACTGCGGTCGTGTTGCATGGTAACAGGCGCATAAGCTTCCTGTGACGGGTCGCTGAGAGCGGTTTCTTCACGGCGTCCCTCAACCGGGCCAAAGGTATCCTGGTCTGGGATATCGAGTCTATTACTTTCGCGCTCGGCAGCAAACCCGCGATCGCTCCGAATGGGAAAAACCGGGCCAATCAATTCACTTTGATTGGGATCCCGGTACAATTCTCGGTACACCTTTTCCTTTACTTCCTGCACGCGCGTTGAAGGCAATGATGAGATCCATCCCGACCGGGCGCGATAATCGGGGTCACCGTAACGGATATAGACTTCACCGCGTCGGTCCCAGGGATAGTTTTCCCGCCCGAATGCCCAGCGAGCCGTCCAGACCCGTTCGTAGTGCGCCAGTTGTCGCTCGTTGTACGCGCTGGACAAATTCGGATTTTTGGTACGCCAAAAACGCGCCACATACTTTTCCTTTTCCGCATCGTCAAGCGCGCGATAAATTTCTATTTCCTCTTCTGACAATAGCACCTGAATATCGTCGTAAAGCTGGCGTCCGCGCGCGTCAATTTGCGCGAGAAATCGCTCGAATAATTGGGTCGATTCCCCGTAGCGCTTCACCCGTAGTGCTTTGATTGCCATAATAGGCAACAAATGCGAGGCTTCGGGTTTTTCGCGTGCGATAGGTGCGATAAAGCGGTCGATATCCCGATAATTTTTCAACTGCAACAGACTTCTGCCCAGCCGCACAGCGACCTCATCGTCGGAGTTGTACGTCAAATACGTCTGGTAAAATGTTCGCGCTTTTTGATGGTCTTCGAGGTCGGCATACCAATCGCCCAGCACGCGGTATGGCGGGAGATATGTCGAATCGCGCCGAATGGCATTTTCGGCAATTCCCACGCCATCGACCATCCCCTGGTCGAGAAGCGCCTGTGCCAAAAAGCTGTACGCATCCAGATAATCTGGATCCGATCGGATTGCAGATCTGAGTGCTTGTACCCCATCATTGAAATTCCCGCCTCGTCTCAGCAGCACCAGCCCTTTTCCCGCTTGTGCCTGTGCCTGTGCATCGGGAAAAATCATAGCTTTTTCAAATGCTTCTTCAGCCTGTTTGAGCAATCCCCTATCGAGATAGGCATGTCCCAGAGCACTCCACGATTTCCCATCTATTGCCTGATCACGCAGCGCTGCAATCTGCGTTTCTGCCGCTCCTGCGCCGTACTGCGAAAGGTCTTCACCAAGCCGCCCCAGAGTCGCGGATACGATATCCGCCATTTTGTCCCATCGCCAGACCCTTCTCCCAGTTGAAGACCCCATCCAGAGAATTTGTCCGGTCTCCACTTCAATCAAACGCAATACCAGGCCGATATTGTCTGTTGCGCCATCTTTGCCCAGCACGAGTAAGCTACCCGTCAGGATGGCTTCTGCAAGCGTTGTTTCTGATGCTTCACGGCGCAAATCGGGGCTGATGCGAGAAAATCGCTCGCGCCCCTGTCTTCCCTTTAATGACCCTGGTACGAGAGAAAATAGACCATCGCGCTGAATTGCATTTTTAAGATGCAATTCACAATCGGCAGCAAGGGGTAGATAATCCGTAGTATGGAACGGTTGCAAGAGGATATGATGCGGCAAATGCTCGGCTTCTAGCGCGGGTAAAGGTGTTTCCCCTTCGGCAAATCCAAGCGAAGAGCGCACCTCAGCAGCGGGAATCTCTCCCACAGATCGATGCGCTCGCGTCCAGACCCATGCCGGATTGTCCCGAACATCGCCAGTCCAGACAATCATACCTGTCCGAAGATCAATGAGTTTGAGTTTGATCAAATAAATCCCTGTAAACGCGACAGAACCCGTCAAAAGATATGTGGCGGGAATCCTTTTGCTAAGGAACTCGCGTAGCTCGGGAGAAAGCTGTCTATCGGTCTGATCTATCTCCCCCATTGGCACATCGGTTTCTATTAAAACAAATCGCGCCCTTCCCAGAGCAGGCACATAGGCACGACGATGGATTTCGTAGGCGATGCGATCGGCCATATAGACGCCGTAATCGCCATGGTAAGGAGAATAAAAGGGCGCGATTGCCAATCGGAAGGTAGCAGGCGGCTGAGAAAAAGTACTGACAGGCAATAGCAATGCGGTCAGTGCATAAAGGTGTACCCGATAGAATAAATTTTTTTTTAACAAACGCCTCAAGTCCGATCTCCTTCACTTGATGGGCACCGATAATGAGACTTGAGCTGGTCCAATCACCAGATGATCCAATACACTGGATAACCAGACCGCCGCGAGCAGGCCCAGCACGAGATTGGCCCTCCCAGCACGAGATTCCACGCGTTCAAAATTGCGCGTAAACGCATCGGAATCCGTACCTGATATGGGTTGACCCAGTTGCAAATCAGTCAGACGCGTACCGCGATAGGTGCTATATGCACTGCGATAGGATATATCGGTCACAAGCCAGGCCGCAGCGAGCACTGCCGAAGTCCCCATAAAGACATACCCCCGTTTTTTGTGTCCGCGGTACAATTGCCCCCACCCTGGCAAAATAAGCGAACGACTCGCAGCACCCAAAAAGGTGGTTTTTCCAAGGGTTTGGCGTACTGTTTTGCGGCGCATGCCCAAAAGCAACGTCCGCGTATCTGCAAGTGCCTGATCGGGAGCGATGTCCATAATCCCCCTGTTGGTCTCTGGATCCAGGCGAAATGCCTCGGCAAGTGCCAGACGCGCGCGAGTCGTATCGCCAGAAGCCATGTGAATGCGCCCCAGATCAAAAAAGATCTCGGCTCTTCGACTATGCTGCGGTCTATCGAACAAAGGCACCACGCCCAATAAGCGCGGAAGCTGTGAGAGCGTCTCAAATGCGCTGGTGTAATCACCTGTGCGATAGGCGGCCTGCGCTTTTTCAATAATTTTCTGGTCATTCGCCCATGCCGAACCCATCGCCAGACAAAACAACATCCAGACCAATAAACTACGGTACATATGTTATGATCCTTCCACCTCCATCTGCAAGATGGACAAAATTTCTGGTTGATCCGCCGATAGTTAGATCATCTGCTGAGAATGTGCCCGAAGGCAGTTCCCATGAGAGAAGTGGTGTCCCATCTGCCTGAAACACGCGCACCTGCGTGCGATCTAATACAAAAACCTGTCCCGCGGTATTGAGCGTTAAAGCGCGCGGTTCGATCTGAGAATGTAGCACATCCCATGTAATATCACTGAGGACATCATTCGAAAAGTGCAAAATCCCTCGTTGAACTCGATTTGCCCAGGCGGTCCAGATAACACCCTTGTGAACTGCGATATCTACGGGATTGCCATATTCGAGATCGAAAGTGCCCACAGGAGAACCTGTAGCAGAATAGACGCGCAATTGCCCCCCTGTCGCAACATAAACCCGCTGTTTATCGTCCTGAGCCAGTCGCATATGCGAAGACGCGCTTATCCAAGTGTCGGGAATGCGCCACACCGTGGTGTTATTAATTAGTTCAATACCCACAACTACAACGCGCCCAACCCGATCCAGACCGCCGATATAAGCGCGTTGAAAAGCTCCCTCCCCCGCAAGCGAAGGGCCAGCCAGATCCACCGATTGCGGCACGAGGTCGTTCAACCGCGGAAAAGAAGTCCCGACGAGGTGGCGCGATAGCGTATTGGAAATATCGACACTCAAGGTATGCCGCAGGCGGGAAAGCGATATCTGGTTGGGGCGAACAATCAGGGCGAGCATGTCGGCTTCGTCATCGGAATCATTGGGATCAGCAGCCGAAAGTCGCATTCGCTCGTTTGCACCACTCAGGGTCTCAACGACATGCCGTCCTGCTTCGCGATAAAATTGCATGCGCACGCTGCGACTTGTGAGACTCATATTCGGCAAGGAAATGCCAGCCTCCGAAATAAAATGGAAAGACCTTATGGTATAAGTATAAGGGAGATTGTCGGAAATTGATCGATCCCAAAAGGAAGTCTTCCCCAACCAGGCTTCTATGACGGAAATCACCTCTTTATGGTCACCTTCAGGCGTCCGCAGAATTTCATACCTTCTTGCCGTGTTTCCCTCATCATGCCAGACGAGTTGCACGTCAAGGGCAATGGGGTCGCGTCGAACTTCGAGTAAAGCAGCACCGGGGATAGGGACTTCAACAGCAGAAGTACTCACCAGACCACCTTCGCTATGTTCGGCAACTACGCGGTATTGCAAGCGCTCGCCAGCAAATAGCGTGCGGTCTTGAAATGCGCCCACAGTCGCGTATCTGCCATCGCCATCGGCACCGGAGGAACGCTCGATATTTCTAAAGCCAGAAATATTATCTCGACGCTGGAGGACAAAGTTCTCAACGCGCTTCTGCCCGAGATACTCCCACTGCACAACGACTACTCCCCTGGTGGAATCCTCAATCTTAAAGGAAGCATCGAGAATGTGAATGAGCGGTGTATTGTATGGGTCTATACTCAGATCGCGTTGGGGATTATAACATCCGACCAGAAGGCCCATAGCACACATAAATAGCAAATGAGAGAAGCGGTTTCCCATTTTTGAACCACGAGAAAGGTGATCATTGATTAACGGACTTCAATATATTGATATGAACCACGGATAAACAAGCAGTTTGTCAAATCGGGGCATGTAAAAACACCTTGCCTTTCCCTCACAGTGGTATTAAAATCATAAAATAGTAGTTAGCAGCCCCCCATTCTTTCTGTCGAGAAGGAACCATGAACAAAAAATCAGATTCGTGGATTACGCATGAGATTCTGCGTACTAAAAATCCAGCCTGTGATCTCAAACGTACATACAAGCACGTATTTCGCATCAGCATGGGGATTGCATTCATCTTGCATGTGGGCATAGGGCTTATGTTTCCCACATTCACAGCCGGTACGCGCAAAATAGAGCGACGCACCATCATCATCGAGTCTGTCGATATACCGGAAACCCGTCAGATTCATCGCGCGCCGCCACCGCCAAGGCCGTCTATACCCATTGCAACCGAGAGCGAGGATATTCCCGACGACGTCACAATTGAAACTACCGACCTCGATTTCGATAAGGTCGATCTCCATGTGCCTCCCCCTCCCTCCGAGGCTGCGGTAATAGAGGAACCGGAAGAAGAGATACTCGAATATTTCATGGTTGAAGAAAAACCCGTGCTCATCCATCGCGTAGCACCAGTATATCCCCCAGTCGCCCTCAAGGCGGGTATTGAAGGCACCGTTCACTTGAAAATACTGGTTGACAAAGCCGGAGTAGTCGAACAGGCCGTTGCTGTCAAAGGCAAAGAAATTTTTTACAAAGCGGCCCTTCAGTCCGTTAATCAATACCGTTTTAAGCCAGCCCGTCAAAATGATAGACCTGTTAAAGTCTATCTCGTCATACCCATACGTTTCCGAATTACTCGATAATTTACGAACGCAAACACCAACCCCCCGACAAGTTTATCGGGGGGTTGGTTATTTTAAGACATTGCAGGTACATCACTCATCCAAGCATTTGCAATTCTGTCCACAATTCCCGATATGCCAGAGTTCCCTTTGACCGCGGCCTGAAGCAGGCTACCGGTTGTCTCGCCCATCCCATTCTCTCTACATCCGTCGTGTACGGAATTTGCGCGCTCAGAAATTTCCCCTCGCGCTCGCCCACCTGTGCGATCATTTCCCTGTGCATTGTCTTGTACTGTTCAACCATTGAAAAAAACGACACCAATTTTCCGCGTTTTAATTTATTTTTTTTAAAAAAGTCCATCAATTTTTGATGTGTCAACATCGACAGAGTTGTCGGAATACACGGAACAATCACATAATCGGCCGCTCTGAAAACATGTTCAGCAAGGAGCGTCAGATTGGGTGGGCAATCCAAAAAAATATAATCGTACTCTTTCCTCATCGGCGTCAACAGACGTTTCAAATGGCTTTTGTTTTTCGCCCGATCATCCAACCCCAAATCCATATTGCGAAAAGACATGGCCGAAGGCAATAAGTCCAGACCTTCAAAGTCCGTTCCCCGAATATTATTCTCTAAATGCTTGCCGCCCTTCAAGAAACGCTTGCGTCCAAACTTTTTTTTTGCGCGAATGCGAAAATAAAAAGCCGCAGCCCCCTGTGGGTCTAAATCGCACAGCAATGCACTCGCACCAGAGCGAACCGCTTCATAAGCCAGATTTACGGCTGCGGCGGTCTTCCCTACGCCACCTTTCATGCTGTACAGGGCAAAGATACTCACATCCATTCCTCAACGAGATTCACTATCCAAATAAATCGCGGTACAAACGAACATTTTTCTTTTTCGCATAAACGGCAAATGCACCGGCAAATTCGCGCCTGACAGCTTGCTGCTGGTCGTGCAATCGCGCAATAAGTCCGCCAATAGCCGCGGCACAAAGCAGGCGGTCTGCACGCCGGCTGCGGGGCAACACCTCGTTTAAATAGGTCATCAATTCCTGCTGTTGTACCGATAAATCGTTAAAATCTCCCAGATTATCCTGCAATTTTTTCATATACCCGATGAGTTTGTCCATCTTTTTTTTCGGAAAAAGCGAGGCAAAAAATTCCAACAAATACCGCAATTTTTTGCAGTCAATTCGCAAATCGTGCAATGCCTCGTCGGGTGTATCGTCACCAATCACCTGCCCCCTTTTGAGCACCCGCTTAAAGCGTTTAAAAATAAATTTTCTCGCAAGGGCTATAGCAGGCACAGCTGAGTCCTTTCCCCCGCGAGACTGTTCGCCCTGGGAAAAAGCCCCCCATGAATCCATCATGTCCAGATATTCGGGTTTATCAAGGACCTGCACCATGTCGCTAAGGGCACGCCGGCGCTCGCTTTTTAAGCGCGAAAACACGGCATCCAGCCCGGGTTGCAAAGATTGGGGCAACATCGCGCGATAAGTCTCTTCATCGAGCAAATACACGTCCAGATCTCGCAACCGATTGGTCGATCTGTTCAATTGCCGAAACTCATCCTTAAAATGTGCTACAGCATCTTCGGGCAAAACGCCTTTGATTTGACTCAGCGCTGACCGCGTGCGCCGAATCGCCACCCGAAAATCGTGCAGAAATTCCGTATCCCAATCTGCGCGAATGCCCGATTCATTTTGGCGCATCACACCGTGCAGGTATTTCAAAATCTCACATGTTGCTTCACGCCCACTCGCCTTGTGATTCAAGTCGAGATTCAGCTTTGAGGAATAATCGCCCGGCACGCACCCTGCGAGATTCATCACGCGCTCAAATACATCCTCAGCCACATGTGCAACATCCAATTTCATAAACCGACAGCGTAAATTCTCAAAATCGCGCTCATATCCCCGCACGCTTCGGCAAGTCAAAGTCGCAACGCGTCCATTTTCTGTACTGGTATGCGTGATAAACAACCGAACAACTGTCTTTTCATCTGCATTTAAAACGCCAAATTCGCAAACCTTCTGCCTCACCTGTGCCCGAAGTAACAGCGCCCGAACAGAGAGCGCCCCCCGCAATGTGTCGCGCACTTCGCCCTCTGGAAACATCCACCAGAAGCGGCCTTCCAGATGTTGTTTCATTTCGATCTGGTCGTGCGGGTATGCACCATCTGAAATTCGCTGTAAATACACCGCATTTCCCGTTTGTATCAGCGCGAGTCCCTTCTGATACAACCGCCAGTCAAACGTATCGTAATACTGAATAATTTCCTCTTTCTCAGGCAGAGATTTACTGTATTCAATCCCAAGCGTTTCTATTAGATCCGGACCAGCAGGCTCGCGTAAGACATAAGTTTCACAGCGCGTGATCATTTGAAATTCCCATCAATGCCAGATAGGCATTTTTATAATGACTATCATCGGTCACTTCTCGTCCGAACCAGGGGGGCGGGACAAAGCGCGAACTTTCGTCTATGGTATCAAACTCGACTTCGGCCACTACCAGGCCCTTCAGGTGACCGCGGTACACATCTAATTCAATCGTCCAAACGCCTTCGGGTATCTCATAACGCACTTTTTCGACCCGCCTGCCCGCGGTCAAAGGCCAGAGATTATCAAATTGCGCCTGGCTCAATTCCACCTCAACCTCCGTCCGTTGCACACCCTTGCCAATTTTCACAGTCTGATAAAATCGCTCGCTCTTGCGACGCAAGCGGACCTCTGGACCATTCTCGCCTACTGAAATATAGCCCTGTGAGATTTTTACTCCTGTACAGACCGTTAGATCTGGTATCTTTCGCACACAAAACTTTCGTTCAATTTCTTTGGTCATAACAAAACGCGAGTTCCCAGATGAGAAAAGCAGGGCGGATGCTTTATCCCCAGTAATCGGGGAATAGTAATGATAACACACCTTATCATTGAAAGCAATTTTTAAGATAATACAAGGGGTTTGATGTAGCCATGCTTTCTCTATCGCATCGCACTGTTTTTGGTGTATATTGAAATTTGTAAATAATAGTCTTTTACTACTACGCCAAAAGGGAGATCACACTATGTCACTCGATGGAAAAAAGGCTCTCGTCACTGGTGGACGCCGCAATATCGGTCGCGGCATTGCCCTTGCTCTAGCTCAGGCAGGCTGTGATGTGGGCATCAACGACCTGGAACGAGATGCCGATGCCGACAGGACCCTGGAATTGATCCGGGATCAGGGGCGAGAAGCCGACTTCTTTCAGGCTGATATATCCGACCGGGCACAGGTAGAAGCAATGTTCACCGCCTTCATCGCCCGTTTTAACCGCCTCGATATCCTGGTCAACAACCCCTATGCCGGAAGCGGAGCTACCTTCCTCGAAATCACCGAAGAAAACTGGGATTTGACTCTGGACGTATGTCTCAAAGGCTTTTTTCTTTGCAGTCAGCAGGCCGCCCGCATCATGGTACAACAGGGCGAGGGAGGCTGCATTGTCAGTACTTCTTCAGTCCATGCCTATCGCGCCTGGCCCGAAGATACGGCATACGGCGTGGCCAAAGCCGGTGTGCTGCGTCTCACCGAGAGCATGGCCGTGGACTTAGGTCCCCACAATATCCGCTGCAACGCCGTGATGCCGGGGTATATGGACCTGACCCATATTTTTGGCACTCAGGCTCCGTCTGTGGGCAGTGTGTCCGATGAACTCAAAACCAATATCCCCCTGGAGCGCCGCGGCACCCCCGAGGATATCGGACGGGCCGTCGCCTTTCTCTGCTCGCCGGCGGCAGGCAATATTACCGGTGCCTCCCTACCCGTGGATGGCGGTCTCTTGACCACGGGCGTCTAATGCTGTTATACGACAAGCCTTCGGGACTGTTTCCCCAAAGGCTTGTCTCACTGAATTTGTAACATTTTGAGATAATTTGCATTGTATAGTGAGAGACCTTTTTATATGCTCGAAATACCACCGATCGTCCACACGCCCTCAACTTTGCCGACAACAAAAATGGCCTGTTCGCCGTTGCCAGATGCCTCGTCAGCAGTCACCGCCACAAGAACACCTTCAGGGCCAGATTGTGCAACCTCGATGTTTACATTGCCGAACGATATGGTTCTTTCATTGACTTGCTGTGCCAGTTCTGTGGCACTTTCGATCCGGGTGACTTCACCAACGCCGACGTCAAGGAGTGGAAACCGGCAGAGAGCAGCACAGGCATCGCCATCGTTTTTGTCGCGTGCATCGCAATAGCGCCGGACCTGATCGGTTGCGATCTCAACGGCCCTGGCGATCGCTGTTTCGTCGTCCTGCCCGTCGTGATAAGTACCCAATGCAAATCGCGCCTGGATACCCCACGAGTCGGCGGGCCTGGTAACAATGTAGGTGACGCGGTTCCAGAGGATGGGATCGTCGTCTGCATTGTAGCGCGTCCATCCGCCTACAAGGTGAACTTTGTTGGGCGATTCATGAAAACGAACCGGTTCTCGCCCTCTCGTTAGAACCCAACCAGTCGCGACCCGTGACGTCCAGTCGGCATCATCAGCGTAGTCTCGAGCTGTATCGAAATACATGGTTGGGCCGTTTGCGGCAACTCTTACATGGGGATAACTCATCACGGCAGCCCAGGCATCTCCATTTTGAGATGCGTCGGCTTTGTAAAATTCAAAGTAGGCTTCTTCGGGTGTGTCAAAGTGCATCTTGTATTTGGTCATTTGCGTTCTCTCCTAACCGTTTTTGCCGTATTGGTTTTCCACGCCTCTGTTGTGAAACGCGTACCAATCGTCATCGGTCAGATATTTTGGTTCGCCAAGCTGACGGGAAAGCACGTATTGTCGGCACATGATTTCCAGACGGTGGGCCTGGTTGACAGCGCGTTTTAAGGTTGGTCCGTGGCAGACCATGCCGTGGTTTCCGAGGAGACACGCGGTGCGGTCATAGAGCGCTTCGGATGCGTCTTCGGCAAGCGATTGGCTGCCAAATGTGGAATAAGGGACACAGGGCACATCGTTACCGCCAAACACACCCATGAGGTAGTGAAAGCCCGGTAGGGTCATCACATGGCACGATACCGCAACGCAGTAATCGGAGTGGGTGTGAACCACTGCTCCGGCTTCGGGGTGCTTTTTATAGATGGCACCATGCATGGGCGATTCCGAAGAGGGTTTGCGGTCGCCTGCATACTCACCGTCGAAGGTGGCTTTGACAATCGTTTCTATGGTAATATTATCTGCGGTTGCACGGTTGGGAGAGATGAGCATTTTGTCGCCAAATCGGACGCTCAGATTGCCAGAGGACATTTCGTTTAAGCCAAGCTCTCCAACTTTTTTATAATAAAAAACCAATTGCTCGCGTAAGGCCATTTCATAAACGGGATCATCTTCCATATGTATTCCTTTATTGGTTTTTGTCTGCTTCACGCATCTGCTCCAGGGCGGTATGAATAAAATTGTCTTCACCAACACCGCCCGCTTTCAGTACCAACGACAATGGATCGCTCCCTGCACTATGACAATAACCACCGTTGAGAACGTCGAATGTCGCCACCGAAACTTGCTTTATACCTAAAGATGCCATGACGGCCCCTGATGTTTCTCCCCCCATCACAACAAATTTACGTACACCGTGCTGATAGAAATGCTGGGCAACACCGGACAGAAGCTTATCGGCAAGTGTTGCAGCGCCTTCGCGCCCGAGTTCCGCCTGGGCTCTTTTTACGCCTTCAGGATCCGTTGAGGTACCCACACCTACAGGCCCTTTTTCCAATCGGTCTTTTGCCCATTCGACAATGCGGTCAACCATGTTGGCGTCTTGAGCTGCTTCTAAAAGGTCAATGCGAAACACCGGATGCGTTTGCTCGAAATGCGCAAGTTGCCGGACTGATTTTCCCGTGCAACTCCCAGAAATAACGGCTTCATAACCAGGTGCAGGCGGCAGTAATGTTTTCGGTTGGCTCTTTTTGTCCCTCTGCCAGTTGCGCGCAAGCATCACAGGGAGTAGATCTGCGCCAGTGCTCAACGGCAAATCCCTGGACAGTGTTGCCAATTGCTCGAGATTCGACTCATCAATCACGTCGAAAATAAAAAACTTTACGCCCAGGGCCTTCTGCTCTGAAATGTAGTTCTCGCAAGCGTCTGTTCCTGACGCCACAATTTGATATGGCAAAAGACCAACCTTGACCTGACTTTGTTTTTGTAGTACTTCAACAAGATTGGAATTGGTCATCGGTGTTACAGGATCATTGCGTCTCGGTGATTCGTGTAGCATGATTGACCCGAGAAACAACCGCCCCTGATAGATTGTTGTGTTTTTCCAGATGGGACAAAAAAATACGTGGTCGGCCCGGGTCAAGTCCATCAACGTTTCTGCCACAGGCCCGATATTGCCACGTGCTGTAGATGAAAAGAGCGCACTGTATTTGTAGTATATCTGTTTCGTACCTTTGGCGAGCAGAGCTTCAGCCGTGCGTTTTGCATCGGCCCGGGCATCGTCAGGGGGTTGGATCAGGAGTTTTCGTCCAACGACCACAGCTTGTGCATCGTCGTCGAGTGTATTGAGTGCATCACCAGATGTTACCAGTGGACAATGCACGCCTTCTCTTTCGAGCAAACTCGCGACCATCATCCCACCTGTGAGATCATCTGCGATCACACCAAGTTCAAGCATCGCTTTGATCTTCCGAATTTTGTGCCTCAGCAACGACTTCCTGCATGCCATCCCACTCACGCCAGGGATCACACAGTTTATCGATAGAAATTTGCCATGGATCATAACCTTCGGGATAGTCGAGAAATTCGCCTTCCCAACCGCGGTCGGGGTGATCGCTATCTCCTCTTACCTTTGCACCACCGGGACGATGGCGACGCAATCGAAAGTAGGCACTGATGCGTGGGTCTGCGCCCAAATCGTTGCGGGTACCGCAATGAGGCATACCGTGAACCGCAATAACGGCATCGCCTTCTTCAGCGAGCACAGGGGTAGGCTCAGGCCACATGAGGCCATCTGGTGTGTAATGTGCGCCCTCACGATAATGATTGGCGATCCATTCTGGCAGCGTATTGATACCAACACCCTTGTCACCCACGCGCTTCAATCGCGGCCAACCATGGCCTTCGGGGCCGATAACACCACCCTCGGTGCGTTGTCGCCGAAAGAACTCAGCGGTGTGATGATGGGCACCCCGAAGGACGGCAAAGTTGCCATAGCCAAATTTGGATTGATCGCTGAGGACAACAACGGCAAAGCAGGTAAAACTGCCGAGGGAGAGCGTGCAATCCGGATCCTGAAATAGAGGGGATCCGTTTACGCCAAGCACACTGGCACTGCGATCGCCAAAGTGCGGTGTTTTGGGCACGTGCCAATCATCTACTTCGTCCGCTGTTTGGGGAATGGCTCCAGACCACTGGCCATCAATGTGCGGGAAGAAGGCGTGATTGGGCACTTCATCGTCGGGCAGACCGTGGTTGCCGATTTCTCTGGATGGCTCGCGCGGATACAGGACCGGTGAAAAGCCGTGTGTCGGAGGATCGAATGGCCCCATCGTGTTGGTGAGGATGTCGGTCAGCGCTGTCTTGTTGATGAGGTCTGTGATGGCATCTTCACTGCCGACATAACGGTTTCTTCTTTTGGGCGGATCCATTGTGCCGTTCAGGATTTTACCAGCAGTGATGTTGACCAGCCGCCGGGCACGTTGGGTCAGCTCTTTGGGCACGATGTTTTTGAGGATAATGTACCCATCGCGATAGAAAGCGCGTTTTTGCTCGAAGGTGAGTTCGATTGGATCGTCTGAGCGTGTGTGTTTCATAACGGACATCTTTCTGGTTTAGATGACGATAACCCATTTCCTGGGTTTCAGTGCTTGGGGCTGGTTCTAATTAAAATCAAATGTCGCCGACGGATTGAAACGGGCGATTCCCTGTGTTTCTGCGGCTGGATTTGGATTTTGTGGATAATAATCGGGGATTTGTGTGCCCTTCCTCGCGAGTCTGACGGCCAATGAGATTCTTGGCTCGCCATACTCAAAAGGCAGGCTGCGATGCATGATTTGAGAATGAAACACCGTGAACTGGCCTCTTTCCATTGTGAGTGTGCCGATCCTATCATGGACGAGTTCTGGCACTTCTTTTACAAATCGCATATCTCTGTTCCATCCATCAATGGGCTGATGAGATCCCTTCACATATTCAATGCGGCCAGCACCGTACCCAATGTCGGTCAGCGCGAATAGAATAGAGAAGTGATTGCTGGTGTCATAGAGATTGACTTGATCGCGACCGTTTTCGTATGCGCGATCGTGGTGCCATATATTTTCTGACACGCCTTCAGATTTCAATTGAAAAACGCTACCCCAGATAAAAAGATCATTGCCGAAATGTTCGGACACCACGGACTTCACATTGTCATCGAGACAGAGGTCTCTCATCACCTTGAATTCCATGTGTCTATCGATCTTCGTTCTAAATTGGGGTTCTTGTCCTGCCAACTGGCGCACGATATTTTCTTGGCGTTGTAGCGCTTGTAGTTCTATCCCGACCTCACATACGGCATCGACGAGGGATTTGTCTGCCAACTCAAAAGGACCGGTTAGGCCATTTTCTCGTAATTGCTTGATTGACATTGTTTGTTGCTCCTCCAAAAAATGATGTTGAAGTGGTTTTCTGCGATCTTATATCCTGTTAGGCTGGCATCCAGGCTTTTGCAGCAATGCCTTCGAGATGGGTTTTGACATCGACGACAGCGGGTTTGCCTGCGTTGAGGGCTTGCTCAAGAGCACTTTGCAACTCGCTGATTTTGTTGACGGTGATGCCAAAGCATCCCATGGCTTCAGCCATCTTGGCAAAGTCTGCGTCTGGGAAGAGCCAGAGTTCATCAGAGCCTTTGGTACGACCGCCATAGGTATGTTCTACACCACCTTGTTCCTGGTTCAGCGAATGGTTGTTGTTGATGACGGTGACGGTGTTGATTTCGGATTTCATGGCGGTGTCGAGTTCGGTCATGTGATACCAGATGCCCCCATCGCCAGTGAAGCAAATGACGGGACGGTCTGGTGCGGCGCATTTGGCACCGAGGGCTGCGGGGAAACCCCAGCCGAGTGAACCAGAACAGCGGATATAAGATTGTGTGGGATATTTGAAGTCGAGCATGGTGCCGGTCCAGATGCCGGAGTGCCCTGTGTCGGAGACGAGTATGGCATCGGAAGGAAGAAAGTCAGACAGTTCTTTGCAGAGGCGTTCGGGACGCATGGGTTCGGTGTCGGAGTTGACATGTTTGGCCATGTCTTCTTTCCATGCGTTGACGAGTTCGTGGATGCGGGCGATCCATTGGGTGCGGGGCTCTGCTTTGCTGGCCTGATCAATCATGAGGCGCAATGTGTTTCGCACGTCGCCTTGAAGGCCGAGGGTGAGGGGATAGTTGCGACCCAATTCTTCGGCATTGATGTCGAGTTGAATGATGGGCGTGCCTTGTGGCGGCACTTTATACCCATTGGTAACCTGCCCGCCCGTATGACTGCCGATGAAGAAAACAAGATCGGTTTCAAACATGGCCTGATTGGCACAGGCGCGTGAGTATGAACCGGGTGTGCCGATAGCGAGTTCGTGATCGGCGGGAAACATGGCTTTGGCATTGAGGGATGTGGCAACGGGGATAGAAAGCTTCTCGGCAAGGGCGATGAGTTCGGCGCTGGCATCGGATGTGGTCACACCGCCACCGGCCATGATGATCGGCTTTTTGGCTTGAGAAAGAAGGCTGAGGGCTTCGGTGATCAATTCGGGTTCGGCCGTCGGGCGAAAAGGCGGAATCTGGGAAAAGGCAGATTCGATGACGACTTCAAAATCGGCTTCGGCTTCAACGACGACTTGACCGGCAAGACCTTGTAGATCGAGATGTACGGGACCGGGGGTGCCTGTGGTGGCTGATCGAAAAGCCTGCCGCAAATACACGGGCAACAGATCGACGGCGTGGACATCAGCGGTGTATTTTGTAACTGCACCAAACGGGTTTCGGTGATCGACTTCCTGATAGGCATGGCGGAGCTGATTGACATGGCTTTCTTTGCCTGTGATTGCGATAACAGGCGAGCAGGCAAGATAGGCGTCTTGAAGACCGGCAGCGAGGTTAACGGCACCAACGGATTGGGCCATACAAAGACCCGGACCGCGTCTGACGCGCGCATACGCATCGGCCATGTACGCGGCGGCTTTTTCTCCGTGGGTTTGCACGCGTTTCATGCCGAGATTTTCCATTTCCATCAATGCTCGGGGCGCGATGTAGGGCATAAAAAAGACGGTGTCTATTCCGTGGCCATGCACGGTTTCTGCGAGAAATCGTGCACCTGTCATTTGGGGCATTGGGGTCTCCTTTTATGGTCTTCTGCTGGTGATGGGACGCAGAACTTTGACGTTGGTATCGATGGTGATTTTTTTGCGATCTTGAATGGCTTTTTGGCCGATTTCCCAGACTTTGCCCATTTCTGGATCATCGGGTTGTGCGATGGTGCCAACATTTCTGTGATGGCCTTCCCAATGATACAGGCTGTCGTATCGCGTCATCATGTAGATGCGGTCTTCGGGTGCTGATTTGGTTATCCATTGGCCAATGGGGCGCACACCTTCGCCCCGGGTGACCCAGGGCCACCACTGATTTTCTGATAAGTCGGCAAAACGCGAAACGTCGGTGGGCGCGACTTTGAATGAGCGCAGCGTATAAATGCCAGGCTCTTTTTCGGGGGCGTCGCTATCGGGCTGTCTTTGCGTGAGGGGCAAGAGGGAAATACATTCGGTTTCGTGTACGAGTGCGGCACGTCCACTGCCTTCATTGGCGAGATTGTCCCAGTTTCGGGTTTCTTCCCAATGACCATGGCTGTCGTATCGCGTCATGAGAAAGATGCGTTCGGGGCCACCTATGGCAACGACCCAGAGGCCGAGTGCACGCGCTCCTTTTTCTTCGATGGCTGGCCAGATCTGTTCTTCGCTAAAGCGAACAAATTCGGCGTAGTCTTTGCGGTGAACGTGAAATGTGCGGATGGTATAGATCATTCAATCCTCCTCCTATTGACTACTCATCAGTTCTTCAAGCAGGGTATTTTGATCCACGATCTCTTCACCTACGGCCTCGATCACCACATTGAAGATTTGGCCTGAGAATACAAACGGGGCGTTGTAGTGATCGTCAACGGATGTCTGGCTATCTCGCCCCACTTCAAAGGGTTCGTTGACAAAGTTATATTGGCGAAATGGTGATATAAGACCTTCGCCCGCAGGCTGGTCATTTACAAAGAAACGTGCACGCCCTTCATCTTCTCCGGTTTTCACCACATCAAGACGAAGTGTTACATTGCCCGGTGGAATTGTCACTGATGAAGAAATGCGTTTTTGATCGCCGGAGTGGTTGTTTGTATAGTGCAGGCGATTGTCGTGGATGAATAAGCTCCAGCCACCAAATCGACCACCATCGGCGACAATAGTACCTTCGACGTCCGTTGATTTACGTTCAATGCGTGCGGTAATGCGATGTGAGAGACCGAGCACTCTTGGGCCGGATTTAAAATGGTGGGGCAGTACCGCATCCTGGTATAATACCCAGCGATCCTTGGGTTCAGGCCACCAGCCCACACCATTTCTGCCAACTATATCATCCAGAGGTAAGACGCCGTATTGCTCCGCTTCACGCCACCAGAGGTCGATCAATTCTCTTAATTTTTCAGGATGCTGATCTGCCAGGTTGTCTATCTCGGCCAGGTCCTGATCCAAATGATAAAGCTCCCATTCGTCTGTATCGAAGTCGGTGCCTCTGGTGTGGAAAGTCACGGCTTTCCAGCCTTCGTGCCAGATCGCTCTTTGACCAGTCGTTTCGAAATACTGGATTTTTTTTTGGGTATCCGCAGTATTGTCATTCAGTGTGTGAGCCATCGACGTACCATGCAAAGGGATTTGTTCTACGCCGTTCACCTGATTGGGCAGATCCAGCCCCAGAAGGTCTAACAGGGTCGGGGTTATATCCACCACATGATAAAACTGTCGCCGCGTTTCGCCTTTGGCCTGGATCCCCGCTGGCCAACGGATGAGCAACGGTGCGCGGACACCGCCTGCATAGGTATTTCCTTTATAGCGTTTGAACGGCGTGTTGCCCGCCATCGCCCAGCCGGAAGGATAAATGGGATAGCTTAGAGGACCGCCGAGGTCATCAATGTGGGCGAGATTTTCCTCAACTGTGGGTGGATCTCCTATGCGGGAACGCAGATGATGGTAGCTACCGTGAGGACCACCCAGAGATGCTGCGCCATTGTCAGAAAGGGCGATCACAATGGTGTCGTGGCGTTTACCGAGTGCATCCAACTGGGCAAGCAAACGGGCGATTTGAACATCGGTGTGTTCCATGAAGCCAGCGAAGATTTCCTCGAACCTGGATGCAAGGCGTTGCTCATCTGCGCTGAGTTCATCCCAGACCTGCACACCTGCATTCCGCGAGGTGAGACGTTGATCATCAGGCAATAGACCGGATGCTTTCTGGCGAGTTAGGGTTTTGTCACGCGCAACATCCCAGCCATCGTCAAACCGACCTTTGTATTTGTCTGCAAATTCTCGTGGCACGTGGTGGGGTGAATGACCAGCCGCAAATGCCAGGTATAGAAAGAAGGGTTTGTCGGGGTCTGCCGAAACCAACTGCCGAAGCCATTTGCAAGATTGGTCGACGATATCCTCAGATAGGTGATAGTCTTCGACGGGTGGCTGTTCTATGCGCTCGTTGCCCATGACGAGTTCGGGATGCCACTGGTTGGTCTCGCCAGCCAGGAAACCATAGAAGCGGTCAAAGCCACGTTGTAAAGGCCAGTGATCATAGGACCCTGCCGGACTCGTGTCATCGATGGCATTCAAGTGCCATTTGCCTGCGGCGAGGGTCTGATAGCCATGGGGTCGCAATAGTTCAGCCAGATTGGCGGCTTCTTTGGAAATAAACCCGCGTGTATTGGGAAAGCCGTTGTTCATCTCAGTCACGCGGCCCATACCGACACTATGATGGTTTCGACCCGTCAACAAGCAAGTGCGGGTAGGGGAACACAGTGGGGTTACATGGAAATTCGCATATCGCAAGCCATCTTCTGCTAAACTGTCCAGCGCAGGTGTCTCAATGTCAGAGCCATAACAGCCCAATTGTGAATACCCGACATCGTCTAACACAATCATCACGATGTTGGGCGACTGTTTTAACTCAGTCGGTTTCGTGATCCATGATGCAGTCGAGTCTTCAAAGGTCCGACCGATGATCCCATTGAAATGCCTGTCATGTTCCATATATCATTCTCTGATTAGTTCCTCACCTGAGTTCTACGTATATATCTACAAAATGGATAACGCCAGTGAATTCAAAAGGTGTACGATAAACGCTCGCGATGGGTGAATGTCGGTTGCGACCGACTTCTACACCGCGCATCTTTGACCTGCGTGTGGCGTCTGGAATTTGGATCGAACCGATTGTCTCGCCATCTCCCGTGAGCGTGATGGTTCCCGTGCCATCGTCGGCTGTTTCGAACGCAGCGCCCACGGTAATACGACCATTGGGAAGCGTCGTTGTGGAACGACCTGAGATTGTTTGACCCAGCGCGTTATACACAAAGCACAGGGTGCCATTCTGTATAAATAAAGAAAATCCATCGAGGGATTTTCCCTGGGCATAGATGACGCCTTCGGTTTCTGGCAGGATCTCAACTTCGGCAGTTAATGACCAGTTCCCCTGTTCCAGGGCGGGCGATTGTTTTGATGCAATGCGAGCCATTGGCGGAACAAAATGATACGTCAGCGAATCGGGTTCCGCAGTGGTGGGGCGCGGTGGCAGCCCAGAGCGCAGAGGCAAGACGCCATAGCGTCCGGCTTCTACCCACCATCTTTCAATCAGCTTTTTCAGTTGGTCTGGCTCGGCCTTTGCGAGGTTATTGGATTGCGAAAAATCTTCATCAAGATAATATAATTCCCATTCGTCATCATTATAATCGTCGTCTGGGTCGTGTCTGGTAACGGCCATCCAGCCGTCGAGCCAGAGCGCACGGTTGCCCATCATTTCAAAATACTGAACAGGTTTTTGCGTAGGGCAATCTCTGTCGTCAAAAGTGTAGGCCATGCTCGTTCCCGTAATAGGCATCTGATCGTATCCACGGTAGCACGACCGAGGTTGTAAATTGAGTACTTCAAGTATTGTCGGTGTGAGATCTGAAACGAAGTGGAACTGCCCCCTTACACCGCCAGCATCTTTTATGGATAGTGGATAATGAATAATCATCGGCACCCGTACACCCCCTGCGTGTGTATCCTGTTTATACCAGGGCAAGGGTGTGTTGCCGACCTGAGCCCAACCCCAGGGGATATCGGTGTAGCTGTGTGGGCTTCCGATATCATCCAGCTTTTCCTGTATGGCATCAAAGTCTTCTTCTGGTAAAGCGCGACCGGTTTTCCCGCCTATAGTCTGCCCATCGTTTGTGGCATTGCGCAGGGGGCTGGGTCCGATGTTCATAACACCATAAGGACCACCGTTTTGGCTGGTGCCGTTGTCGGCGGTGAGGATCAGGAGTGTGTTGTCCAACTGGTCGATGGCGCGCAGATGTTCGATCAAGCGTCCGATCTGTGCATCTGTATGTTCGAGGAAACCTGCCCATGTTTCCTGCAGCCGGCACACGAAATTTTTCTCATTCTGGCTCAGTGTTTCCCACGGTTGTACTCCGGGATTCCTGGGTGGCAGGCGAGTGCCGTCGGGAATAATCCCAAGTTCGGTTTGCTTTTGGAAATAGCGCTCGCGGATGACGTCCCATCCCTCGTCAAAACGACCGCGGTATTTTTCGATGTATTCTTTCGGCGCTTGATGTGGGTTATGCATAGCCCCTGGCGCAAAATACATGAAGAACGGTGTTTCTGGACGCATGGCCTTGAGGTCATTGACAAACTCGATGGCGTGATCTACCAGGTCTTCTGTGAGGTGATAGCCCTCTTCTGGTGTTTTTGAAGGCGACACTGGATGATTGTCATAGGTCAGTTCTGGATAGAACTGGTCGGTAGCACCCGGCAGGAAGCCGTAGAAGCGATCGAACCCGCGTTGCAATGGCCATTCGGCGTGAGATCCACCAGCCGAGTTCTGTGTGCTGGGGTTAAGGTGCCATTTGCCCAGGGCAAAGGTGGCGAAGCCTTCTTCGCTCAGCATCTCTGCCAGGGTAGCTGCGTGTCGGCTCACGCGACTTCGACGGTTGGGAAACCCAGCATCACCGCCATCGACAATCGTCGACATACCAACGGCATGGTGGTTACGGCCGGTTAACAGAGAGGCTCGGGTCGGGGAACACAGGGGCGTGACATGAAAATTGTTGTACCGCAACCCGTTTGCTGCGAGGGCGTCCATGTTTGGTGTTTCGATTGTCGAACCATAGCAACCCAGATTGCCGAATCCGGTATCATCCAGAAGAATCACAAGGACGTTTGGAGTGCCGTCTGACGATGGAGGGGAAAGCCAATCTGGCTCTGAATCCTTGTAGGAGATGCCTATCTTACCACGAAAATTTGATTCCATCATTCTTCCACATCCATTTCTTCTGCCCACGATTGAAGGTCAGCCATCAGTCGCCGTATCCTAAATCATCGCAGTAAATGACAACCAGGTTGGGTCGGTCCTTCGACATTTCATTCTCCTATTTTTCAAGCGGAAAGCCTCTTGGATCTCCGCCCACAGGAACCGTATCAGAGGTTTTCATAAACCAATCGAGCATGGCTCTTTCCAGGTCTGATTTTGTCTCTTGCATACCAGGATCATCAATCAAATTTTCTAACTCTCGTGGATCATTCTCCAGATCGTATAATTCGTCCTGACCGGCTGTGCGTCGAATAAGTTTGTGATTCAAACTCCTGATCATGGTCGTGCGGCAGACACTTTCGGGTATTTCTTGTTGCAATTTGCCTTTGGGCAAATAGATGCTATCCTGCTCGGGATTTTTATTCCACAAGTTCCATCGTCCTTCAAACACATGCGGTTCTTGGGGCTCATAGCCCCCTTCTGCGAATACCAATCTGTTTTTGTCTTCTGCTTCTCCGTGGAGTTGAGGCACAAAGGATCTGGCGAAATGCGTGTGTGTGGTCGAAAGACCGGCCAGTTCCAGAACGGATGGCATGATGTCAAACATTTCAACGGGGCCTTCAACCACATGACCTGCTTTGTTACCGGGTGCTTTGACCAATAGCGGTACGTGCGTCAGTGTATCGCTGTAATCACTGGGCCATTTTTCAACGAGGCCATAGTCGCCTGCCCAGTCACCGTGATCAGATGAAACAATGAGAACCGTATTTTCAAAAAGGCCCTTCTCCTCCATAACAGCCATCAGCTCTCCGAGAAGCCAGTCGGTAAAACTGATCATGCCGAGATAAGCGGCATTCAACTTTCGAAAGAAAGCATCTGACAATTCATCAAGGCGACGGTATTTCCTGATGAGCGTGTAGAAATCTGGCTTTTTGTCCAGGTCTGGAGGTCGCAAATCCGGTATATCTTTGGGATCATACATGTCGTAAAAATCAGGGTGGGTGGTATAACTTGGATGGGGTTGGAGAAGTGGCAAAAATAAAAAGAAGGGATTGTCATCGTCATTGCGATTGCGCAAAAAATCGATTCCCGATTTGACTTTCACATAGTCGGCAACCTCTTCTCTTTCGCAGTCGAGGGGGAGATAGTCAAAGCTATAGAATTCTTTGTCGCCACTTTGCCAGCGGTTCTTTCTTTTGTCGTCTTTGTGTTCATAATATTCTTTGATGCAGGACAAACTTCCGGGCGCGAGCATATCGTTTTTGCCAAACCAGTGAATATCGTAGCCAGCTTCATGGAGATATTTAAAAAGATGGGGTTCGTGAGGTCTGATCAGATGCCACATGGAGCGATGTCCGGCACAGTGAGGATAAAGCCCCGTCATCAT
Organism: Gemmatimonadota bacterium; assembly: GCA_026705765.1. Classification (NCBI taxonomy): domain Bacteria; kingdom Pseudomonadati; phylum Gemmatimonadota; species Gemmatimonadota bacterium. The sequence continues at coordinate 9,908 of JAPPAB010000139.1, read as the reverse complement.
CGAAACTCTGGAAGGCGTACACTGGGCATTTTGCACATGGCATTGATCAAAGCGAATGCCTTCTGCTGCGAGGCGATCGTAATTTGGGGTTTTGATCAATGGATGACCGTAACAGCCCAAACTTTCGGCTCGCATTTCGTCGGGCTGAAAAAATATGAAATTCAGTAGTTTTTGGTTGGCCATTACAACTCCTGTATATCAACCGATTGTTGGCTTGTTGGTCAGCAGCGCTGTTATATCCTTCTGTTCTCTATCATTTAGTTCATTGAAAATGGGACTCTCCACGAGGCGTTCATACGTGGCTGTGGTGTCGTTTTTGGGCAGAACATCTGGTGCTTGAAACGATTGTAGCATTGCAGCTCTTTTCTGCTGGCTGCGGTTGATGCCTGCTCGATGCCACATCCTGGCATCGTAGAGGATAACGCTACCACTGGGCGCTTCTATCACATCGGCTTCAGGGCCGTGATAGGGAAAGCGACTCGCTTGTGTGTCGTTCCACTCTGGTGGTGGTGGCGTATCTGATAGATGTGAGCCCAGTTTAAATGCTGTTGCACCGCGAATCCTGGTAAAGTCAGACACACAGACATTGCGTTGCATGGCCTTAATGGGTCCCTTTCTGTCGGGAGGCTCATTGCCACCGGTTGACGCCGAATAGGGAAAATCAGAGTGCCAACCGCCCAATTTTCTTTTGCCATCATCCGGGTACTCGATTCTAAAACCGGGTGGATGCGAGAGGTGTAAATCGCGGGCTCCCATATACTGCCTGGCCAACCAAATGGAGATGGGCTCAATGGTTGCTCTGGCAACAGAGACACTCTGACATATCCTGGGTATGTCGGTGTTCATTTCCAGGTGTTCGTAACGATCTGTACCGGCGACGCGTTCCATATCTTCTAAAATGTCTGGTGGCAGAATACAGGTCAGACAGACCCACCCTTCGCGCTTTAAGTGTTCGAGATATTCAGACGGCAATTTTTCAGGGCCGTGATAGGTGGTGAAGGTCATATCGTCTGAACCGATAGACAATGTGCAGACATCCTCATCGATATTGCTGGATACATCTTTACCGGTTGCCACGTGCTTTATGCCTTCTGGTGTGCGATCCCAGATCACACGATCGTCGGCTTCGTCGTGCAAGGCGAGTTCGCTACTTTCATCAAGGCCGAGCATAGAACCGTCAGGTGCAATCAGAAATACGAAGTGATGCTTTGGAGGCTCTATCTTTACGACACGCTCCTGAAATTCCCGTTCCATTTTCTGGCTCCTTAGATCTTCTCAAATTGATCCTTTAGATTTACAATCGACTCATCGTGACTTCCCGGTATGGTCAGGTAAAATAACGTATGGATTTCGCCTTTTGTATCCTCAAATAACTATAAAATAAAAAATATAACATATAATTGCAAAATGAGAAAAATGGGAATCAAAGGCTCTTAAATTGTGTTTCATATATTCTTAATATCGGCAATCACTATATATGGTCAAATATCGCGATATATAGTGATTAAGAATATAAAATTTCAGACTGATTCTTATATTTTATTTTTTAATTACTTAAATATAAATAATACTTTATGAATAAAAATATCTTGTGGCAAATTACGTTGGCACGGATATTGCATTGTTAAAATTATATTTGCAAAGCAGGACCAGCCGTGATATTTCTCAGCAAAAACGAGAAAAGGCTCTGTCGGATTGGTAGTCAGCCAGTGGTCCTCTCTGACACAACATACAGAGCAGATATGGTCCAGCAAATAAGGAGACACCTGTGATTTTACCACCAGAAAAATATCCCTTTGGATTAAAAATGGAGATGGCAATAGGTGAAGTTGAGAATCGCGTGAAATCTATGGCGGGATTGAAGTGGGAGCGCAATGACGAAAATACCATAACCATCTACGATGTGCCGTTTGAAAGTCGCCGTCTCGATCTAATTTGTAGGTTTAGATTCGACGGCAATCTCTATGATATATATGGAGTTGATCCGTTTTGGTAGGTCCCTTAGGAGTTGTTAGAAAGCCGCCAGGTATCTGTTTGGGAAATAGCAGAAATGTTTATCCGTAGTGTCGCGGTCTCGCGCGATGGTTCAAAACTCGCTACTGGCGGGGCCGGATTCCGCAACGACACAAAAATAAAAGTGTGGGATGTGGCAACACGAGACAGCATTGCCCTGCCTGGAGGATTGCCAGAGGGCGCTGTCTATTCTGTCGCCTTTTCACCCCACGGGCAACGGCTCGCGTTAGGGATGGAAGATGGGGTTGTGGTGCTGTGCAATATCTCAGAAGATGCGCCACCATTAACGGGGGGAACGCCACCACCACAACCACCACCACAACCACCACCACAACCACCACCACAACCACCACAACCACCGCAACCGCCCTCACCTGATTTTGATGGCAACGGGGTAGTGGACTTTGCCGACTTTCTGCTATTTGTCGTAACTTTCGGCTCTCGACAAGGCGATCCTGGCTATGATGCCCGCTACGATTTGGATGGGGATGGTGCTATTGAATTCGATGATTTTTTAATCTTTGTGAATGCCTTTCATAAAGGCTAAACAAACCCGCTATTGTCGCGCCAGTCCACCCAACCAAAGGAGAGAGTCATGCAAAAAATCACCACGTCCGTCTTGTCCCTGGTATTGGTACTGTTTGTGTTGAGAGGTCTGGCATTGCCAAAAGACATGACCCACATCCCGGACAGGGACTTCAATACGTTGAAAGCCGCAGGAAACAGAAACCCCACAGGGAGCTGGTCGGATGGAACGACCATGTGGGTGGTGAACAGTGGCTACGGTAGGATTTATGCCTACGGCGGCCTGGGCACCACTGATCAGGGCATTGTGAGTGAGCAGGCCATCCAGGACTTTTCAATGAAAATCAGAGGCTCGACGGGAACCCTGAAGGTTTGCGTGCGTGACCACGAGTGCGAAGATGGCGATAGGATCAAGGTCGAGGTCGATGGCAGGAGCATATTTTCCGGAGAAATTGACAACGACTGGGACTGCTACACGCTGAATGTGTGGGCAGGAGAAAGCTATGCAGTGGAATTGACAGCGCTCAACGGCACGGGATACAAGGGAGACTGTAGCTACCGAGACGAAAACACGGGTGAGATCCGTGTTACCGGAGAGAACACAGAAACCCAGGTATGGCGTCACCATGGAGGAGCCGGGTCGAAAGCACGCATCATCGTGGAAAGAACCTGGTGAGGTCCAAATGAGGTCGCAAGTCATGTCTGTTATTAAGCCTGAAAGAAAGGGGTTGAGTATAATGAACAAGCTATTATACATCCTGATTTGCTCAACATTGCTATTTTCAAGCTCCGATGCGGAACAGGGCGAGATAGAATATGTTATCATTCCACAATTTGACCGTGCTTATTCTTTTTCAGAAGGTTTAGCTGGTGTGAAAATTGGTGACAAGTGGGGGTATGTCAATAAGGAAGGACAATATGTTATCATTCCACAATTTGACCGTGCTTATTCTTTTTCAGAAGGTTTAGCTGGTGTGAAAATTGGTGACAAGTGGGGGTATGTCAATAAGGAAGGACAATATGTTATCATTCCACAATTTGACCGTGCTTATTCTTTTTCAGAAGGTTTAGCTGGTGTGAAAATTGGTGACAAGTGGGGGTATATCAATAAGGAAGGACAATATGTTATCATTCCACAACTTGACGAAATCTGGTATTTTTCAGAAGGTTTAGCTTATGTGAAAATTGGTGACAAGTATGGGTATATCAATAAGGAAGGGCAATATGTTTTCCAGCCGCAATTTGACGATGCCTGCTTTTCTTTTTCAGAAGGTTTAGCTCGTGTGAAAATTGGTGACAAGTGGGGGTATGTCAATAAGGAAGGGCAATATGTTTTCCAGCCGCAATTTGACTCTGCTTGGCCTTTTTCAGAAGGTTTAGCTCCTGTGAAGATTGGTGACAAGTGGGGGTATGTCAATAAGGAAGAGCAATATGTTATCCAGCCGCAATTTGACTCTGCTGGGTCTTTTTCAGAAGGTTTAGCTCCTGTGAAGATTGGTGATAGGTGGGGATATATCAATCAGGATGCTTTTGAAAAATGATTGGAGTAGATTTGACCCATTTAGTGGCTATTTTATTTTTTTTTAAAGAAAGAAAAATCATATCCAGCTAAATGTGCTTGCGAGCATCAACACGGGAAATAACATCCTAATATCAGTAACACCTATATTCCCACGCTCAACGCTGGAGAAAACATGTCAAAATCTAAACGGCCTATTGGTCGCCCAAAGACAAGCGACCTGGTAACGTTCTCGGTAAAGATTCCCCGCAAGCTACAAGCCCAACTCGACAAGGCTGCCTTGATGTCCCTGGCAATCGTCACAGCCACAACGGGATTCATTTTGCCCTCATAGCCCACCAACTCGCCCTTGCCTCTCAACGCCCAACAAATGTCATGAAACCTCAACACCGCGGCCTCTGTGTCCTCACGTTCCGCAATCTTCATTTCGTCTTGTTCAACTACCCGATCGGGATCGTTAGCCCGCCACCAGATTTCATTTGCTGATCGCACAACCTGGTGTCCTGTCTCCATCTGTCACCCACATATTTTGCTCCTTCAAAAGTTAAGCCCGCAATGCGCGTGAGACGTGCGTTATTGGGTGCGTTGACGCCACCCTCTTATTCTACCTCTCTCTTGCCTGACAAGTGTGACGATTTCCTGTGTAGAGATGTCTGCCTTGATTGAAGGAACATCCAGCGGTGACCCGGTGGGACGCTCCGGCACCAGGGCATAAATCCTGCCGTCTTGTCTGCGTATAAGAACCTTACCTGACGACTCAGCTTTGTCCAGCACACTGGAGAGTTTTTGCCTGGCTTCTGAATACGTATATACGTCCATCTTACCCCTCCAAATTAACGAGGTTGATATTGAGTTCGTCTGCGGCCCGTCTAAGGCTTTGGTCCAGCGTTAATAAGGGCGCTGCATGCCGCTGTCTAAAGAAATGTCAAGGGATATGTACACCACCTTGACCAGCGAGACGATACAATTGGTGCCCCTGGCAGGACTCGAACCTGCGCCCAACGGATTAGGAATCCGCTACTCTATCCTCTGAGCTACAGGGGCACCTTATTGATACTGTCAATAGTGAATCAGCGTGTGAATGGGCCAATTCCCGAGCTTTTCGCGTCCGTTTAAATAGTCCAATTCAATAACAAAAGAGATACCGACGATTTTTCCTTTGAGTTCAGATACAAGCTGACACGCAGCAGCCATTGTGCCACCGGTTGCGAGTAAATCATCCACAATAGCGACCTTTTGGCCTTTGGCGATTGCGTCTGTGTGAATCTCAATCCTATCTGTTCCGTATTCCAATTCATATTCCGCAGAAATCGCGTCTGCTGGCAGCTTGCCGGGTTTGCGGATCGGCACAAATCCCACACCGAGTTCACGCGCGAGTGCTGTCCCAAAAATAAATCCACGCGACTCAATCCCCACAACGAGATCAACAGCCCCATTGCGATAGGGGTGTGCAAGTTGTTCTATCGTCGCGCGAAGCGCATCTGCATCACCAATCAGAGTCGTAATATCTTTGAACAAGATACCCGCTTTGGGAAAGTCTGGCACCTCGCGAATAAATTCTTTTAAGTCCACTATTTTCTCCTGTGTATTACGTATTTTCCTTGTCCAGGGCATCTGCTAATACCTCAGCAGGATGACGGGCAGTGCGCCCTGTGGCGTGTGCGATCTGCTGCCTGCACGACAACCCTGCTGCGGCAATTTCAGTTGTGTCGTCTGCGTCGCGAACCACCTGAAGCAGCCGCGACTCACCCACTTTGAGCGACACGTCGTAGTGCTCGGCTTCGTATCCAAAAGAACCCGCCATGCCGCAACAACCCGACTGAATGGGCGTCACGGAAAAGCCCTCGGGCATTCCCAACGCAGCCTCAGACGGTCCTATCCCCCAAAGAGCCTTCTGATGACAGTGGCCGTGGAGCAAGATATCTTTTTTAAGATCGGTAAATGGCACGGAAAATTCGCCCTGTTCGGAAAATGTCTGCACAAACGCTTCAAAAGTATAAATATTGTCGGCTACGGCACGCACGCGCGGATCGTCAATTAAATCGCCGTATTCATCCGTGAACATCGAAACACACGACGGTTCAAATCCCACAATGGGATATCCCTGTAAGGTATATTGATAGAGATTTTCAATATTAAACAGGGCGTTTTCTTTTACGCGATCGATATAGCCACTCGAAAGCATCGGACGACCACAGCATCGCTTTACGGCCAAAATTACCTCATAACCCGCTGCTTCAAACAAGGCTGTGGCTGCCTTGCCAATTTCGGGATAATTGTAGGTCATATACGTATCGGCAAAAAACACGACGCGTTTATTTTTTGGAGGCGCGTTGCGACTGGCGAACCAGTGTGTAAATGTCTGACGCGCAAATGGCGGCAGTGACCGTGCAGGCGCGATCCCAAGACGCTTCATCATCCACTTTGAAATACCCATACTGGACAAACGATTGGCAAGAGGTGCGATGAGGCATCCGAGTTTGCCCATTAATTCCACATTGCCAAATAAGATAGACCGCAAGGGGCGTCCGTGTTTGGCGTAATAATGCGCCTTAAATTCATACTTGATTTTCGCCATATCCACATTGGACGGACACTCGGCTTTGCATGCCTTACATTCCAGACAAAGCGCGAGCACATCGTTGATGCGATGATCCGTAAGTCCGCCTTCCCACCGTCCCGAAATCGCCGCTCGAAGCGCGTTTGCCCGCCCCCGTGTCGAATGCTCTTCTTCCAGCGTTGCCATATAAGACGGACACATCGTGCCCACCAATTTTTTGCGACACTCACCCACCCCATTGCACATTTCAATGGCGCGGTGGAGTCCCCCATCGGCAGAAAAATCGAAGTGGGTATTTATCTCGTGCGCGCGATATTCTGTCCCATAACGCAAATTTTCGGTCATCATCGGCGCATCGACAATTTTGCCGGGATTCATCAGCCCCTTGGGATCAAAAGCGCGTTTGACCTCCCGAAAAGCCTCGTAAAGCATCGTGCCAAAGAACGTTTCGTTCCAGCAACTCCGAACGAGGCCATCTCCGTGTTCCCCACTCACAGCACCGCCGTATTTCATCACCAGATCGCGCACGGATTCAGCGATAAATCGCATTTTGGCGATCTCGTCGGCCTCTTTGAGATTGACCATCGGCCGAACGTGTAGCAAACCCACGCTGGCGTGTGCATAATAACCCGCGCGCGTGTTGAGCGATTTCACCAGTGCTCCAAACTCAGAAATATAATCGGGTAGCCTCTCCGGCGGAACAGCGGCGTCTTCAACAAAAGCAATGGGTTTAGAATCGCCTTTTACGCCCATGAGCAGACCCAGGCCTGCCTTGCGGACATTCCAAACATTGGCCTGCTCGACATCGGAAACAGCACGAGAAAAAGTATATTCGAGATTCTGATTGTCCAACAGCGCTTCGAGTTCGTCCAGCTTAGGAACCAGTTCACCCTCTGACTCTCCGTAGTATTCAACAGCCAGCACAGCCTCTGGATCCCCCTGTACCCAGGAACGCATCCTGGACAGCTCCATAGAGCCTCTGGTCTGATCGAGAATCATCTTATCGATCAGTTCTACCGCGGCCGGAGCCGTTTCCAGGATCGGCGCGACGGCTTTCATAGATGCAATCAGGTCGTCGAATTGAACAATGCCCAACACCTTTGCCTGGGGCAGTGGAATTACCCTGAGTTTTGCCCCGACAACTGTCGCCAGAGTCCCCTCAGATCCAATGACCATGCGCGCGAGATTGAACGGTTGCTTTTTGATAAATTCATCGAGATTATATCCACCGACCCGCCGCAAAATTTTGGGATATCGCCGCTCAATTTCTTCCGCATTCTCCCGCGCTATGCGGATCACTTCCCGATACGCCTGACCTTCGAGGTCTTGTTGCTCGCACTTTTGTTGCACAGCAGGCTCGTCTAACTCCCCCACCGTTATTTCTGTACCGTCGGACAAGACCAGATCGAGTTCCAAAACGTGATCTATAGTCTTGCCGTAAATAACCGAATGCGCGCCCGCCGAATTATTGGCCACCATGCCCCCGATTGTCGCGCGGCTGCTGGTCGCCACATCGGGCGCAAATTGCAATCCGTGCGGTTTGAGAAATGCATTGAGTTCATCGAGTATCACGCCAGGCTCGACCCTGACCCAACCTTCTCCGGCATTGAAGTCGAGAATGCGATTCATGTATTTCGACATATCCATCACAATACCGCTACCCACCACACCGCCAGCAAGCCCGGTACCGCCGCCTCGGGGGATGAGCGGTGCATCGTGTTCATTGGCGAGGTTGATGACATGCAAAACATCTTGTTTGTGTTTGGGCAAAACAACGCCAACGGGTTCAATTTGATACATGCTCGCATCTGTGCTATAAAGAATACGCGACATCTTATCAAACCGCACTTCACCCTCAATTTTTTGCATCAATATTTCCGCGAGGTTCATCGTCGATTATCCTCTCTTGATAACTTGACAATCAGTCTATAAATCGTACCTTGAATAACAGATTAAATATACATCCCGCCTGACGACGGGTCAAGGCGCGTCGTCTCCAATATATCCAACAAGGAGCTTTACATGTCAGAAACACTCGCAATAGATGGTGGTGTTCCCGTGCGCGATACCAAAGCGTCTCATTGGCCGACATGGCCGGATAACACAGAGCGGGAATGGGAAGAAGAAATCGTTCCCATCCTCAAAGAAGTCTATCTCGGTCACACCGAAGGTCTCCCCGCCCCTGTGGGACACCGCTTTGGTCAGGCATTTGCCGCCTATTGCGATGCGGCGTATGGCGTGATGATGCCCAGTGGAACCACATCTATTGCGGCCGGATTATCCGCCGCGCTCGACCTCGACGGCCTCGTCGATGGCGGCGAAGTCATCATTCCCAACTACACGTTTATTGCCACTGCAAGCGCGCCCCTTTCGGTGCGGTGCTCTCTGGCTCTGGTCGATATTGATCCCGTGAGTTTTACCATGTCGCCCGAAGCTGTCGAAGCTGCCATCACAGACCAGACAGTCGCGCTCCTTCCCGTTCACCTGGGGGGACACCCGGCGGACATGGATGCAATCAATGATATTGCAAGTAAGCACAATCTCAAAGTTATCGAAGACTGCGCTCAGGCACACGGCGCCGAGCACAAAGGCCGCAAAGTGGGTTCTTTGGGCCATGTGGGTGCATTCAGCTTTCAGTCGAGCAAAAACTTGACCTCGGGCGAAGGCGGGTGTCTTCTCACCAATGATCGAGACCTCAGAGACCGGGCATGGGCATTCCGTGATGTGGGGCGACGACCTGGAGGTGAGCGATGGGAATATCCCCGTCTGGGCTGGAATTATCGCACCTCTGAGTATCTGGCAGGCATCCTGTTAAAACGACTGCCAAAACTCGAACCTCAAATCGATTTGCGCAATAAAAATGCAGCTTATCTCAGCAAGGGTCTGGACGAAATTGGCGGATTGGAACCACCGCGATGGCATCCCTGGGTCACGCAGCACGGCTATCACCTCTATATGATGCGCTACAACAGCGAGGCATTCGGAGGGAAAAACCGCGGTGAATTTATCGCGGCCTTACAGGCCGAAGGTATTCCCTGCACACCTGGCTACCAGCGGCCCTTAACCGATGAAGGTGGCCTCAAAACCGTGATGGACCGACATCCACACCTGATTCGCCGTTTGCCGTGTCCGCATGTGGAAGCAATATGCGCCTCCAGTGTCTGGTTCTTGCAAAATATGCTATTGGGAGAACGGGAAGACATGGACGATATTTTAACAGCTGTCGCCAAAATCAAACGCGCGTTTGCTGCCTGAGGGGGATGACATGGCAATTGCCAAACGTCTCCTATT